>JAKITI010000011.1 GCA_021648145.1 Gammaproteobacteria bacterium | reverse complement strand
CATTAGTGATTTCCCAAGGGTCATTTAATCCCAAGGCAAGGGCAAATATGTCACTGCTATTCATGATATTATTAACCTGAAAAATAGGATGGTAATGTACCATTTACACTCGATCTGGCATAGACCCAATTTAAAACAGTCTGAAAAACTAACACCACCTTCTTTTTCATACTTAATTTCAGGCAATATACTCAACGCTTGGCAAAAGTCTTCCTGGTGCAAACGCTTTATTTTTTGGTCATGGCCCAACTCTCGATCATAACGGCGAATCAAGTAGAGCCACTGCTGCTGAGTGCGATGTAATGTTACTTCGGGAACAGATAAGCTCACTGCCTGCGCCAACCTCATGCAATACGCTTCATTAATTGTACTATTTTGATATTCACGAATGGCGGGCTTTAAAATATGTGAGCTTGGCGACCCGCCATGAGGCAGGCTAACCTGTTTTCCATCGGTTGTAGTTGACCCACAGAATCATGATTCAGATATACCGATAAAGCCATTATCCTTGACCTTTGTTTCTATAGTCCCGAGGCTGCAAGCTCAGTTCCAAACCCAAACATTGAATAACACTCAGCACCTTACCCAGCTCAGCGGTTGCTTTGCCATTCTCCAAATCTGAAACAAAACGCACCCCAACGCCACAAAGTGCCGCAAATTCAGCCTGCGTTGCACCTTGCTGTTTACGAGCCTCACGTATGATAAAGCCCAAATCTTGTGAAGATGAAATATTCCCGTACAGTACTTTATCACTCGACTTCATGGCCTCACTCAAAAATTATTCCCGTACAGGAAATATAACCTCTTAAACTATTTTTTGCAAAACAATATTCCCGATCAGGAGTATTAACTCAACCCATTCCAATACTATAAGAGAATGAGTCACACGATGAAGTTGCCTTCACAGTTCAAAGCGCTTACCCTTTAGGCTTTTTGATATAATTGACAGAGGCACGGAAAAGTCATGAGTTTAGCTCAAGCCCGATATAACATGATTGAACAGCAGATCCGCCCCTGGCATGTGCTTGAACCTACCGTTCTGGATCTGTTGGATACCACTCCACGCGAACTATTCGTTTCACAAGAACATGAAGCTTTGGCCTACACAGACACCAGCTTGCCATTAGGCCATGGTGAAGAGATGATGCCACCTCGCGTTGAAGCCCGCATGATACAGGCACTCGATATTCAGCTTAACGATAATATTTTAGAAGTCGGTACTGGCAGCGGTTATGTCACCGCACTGCTCGCTAAATCAGGCCAGCATGTCACAAGTGTTGATATCATCCCCGAATTTACTGAAATCGCTGCTGATCGTTTGCAAAAACAGGCGATTAATAATGCGACCTTAGAAACGGGTGATGCCGCCACCGATTGGGATACCAACGCGCCCTATGACGTGATTGCAATTACAGGTTCACTGCCACTTTACCCTCATGCCTATGCTGATCGTCTGAAGGTGGGTGGACGACTCTTTGCTATCATCGGTGACGCACCCGTGATGACAGTCATCATCATTACGCGCACCGGTGAAAATGAATGGGAACGTGAAGATCAGTATGAAACCGAACTGAAACCACTCAAAAATGCACCTCAACCTGAGTCACGTTTTAAATTTTAAAGTCGCCAGAAAAATGCGCTTAAATTACTGGGTATATGCGGGAGTTGTTTTATTTTTACTTCCCGCATCTGCACTGGCTGATGACCTTTTATCTTTGCATCAGCAAGCCATACAACATGACCCAGAACTGGGGCAGGCACAAATTGCTCTGAACATTGCTAAAGAAGGCAAAATTCAAAGCCGCTCTCAACTACTGCCATCAATTAATTTTTCTGCTAACACCACATATAACGTACAAAATGGAAAAGTCGGGCAGTTCAATGCGGTAGATATTGTGACGGATGACCGTTATAACAGCCACGGATACAGCCTGAACTTAACACAACCGATCTACCGCCATAATGCATGGGTGCAATACCGCCAGTCTTCCATTCAAATTCAACAAACTGAAACTGCACTGCGTGGCGCTGAACAAGCGCTCATCATTCGTTTAGCGACGCGCTACTTTGATGTACTTGCCGCTCAGGATTTTCTTAGATTCAGCCAATCAGAAGAGCAGGCTCTCGAACTACAACTCAAACAGACCAAGCAACGATTTGAAGTGGGACTCATAGCCATCACCGATGTACATGAGGCACAGGCGGGTTTTGATATTGCTGTCACACAGACGATTATTGCTGAAAACGCTCTAACTCTAAGCTTTGATGCATTACAAGAGATTACAGACCAACCTCAAACCAAACTTGCAAAGCTTGACCCAACTGCAAAGCAAGTGGAACCCACACCAAACAATGCTCGTCAATGGGTTGAACAGGCTTTGCAACAAAACCTCCAGCTTGAATCCACAAAACTACAAAACAAACGGCTCCGCCAAGAAGTCAAACGGCTCCGTGGCGGCCATTACCCCACTCTGGATATTGTCGCCAACCACTCCAAGAGTGTGGCTGCTGGAGGTGGCTTTGGCTCCAGTGACATTGATAATACATCCGTTGGTTTAGTGCTCAATGTCCCCATCTATCTCGGTGGAGCCATCAGCTCTCAAACTCGCCAGGCTCACGATCAACTCGAGCAAAACAGACAGTTATTAAAACAACAACAACGTGCAGTGAAACGCCAGACACGCCAGGCTTACTTAGGTGTAATCAGCAACATCAGCCAAACTACGGCACTTGCACAAGCGGTTATTTCCAATCAAAGTGCATTGCAAGCAATTAAAACTGGACTGGAAGTCGGCACACGAACAACCGTTGATCTTTTACAAGCCACGAAAAAACTTTATCGTGCGCAATATGATCTGTCTCGGTCTCGCTATGACTACATCATCAACACACTCCGCCTCAAACAAGCCACGGGTAGCCTCTCGCCCTCGGATCTGGAACAGATCAATCACTGGTTTCTCTAATTTTTCATGATTGAAACATTTGTACAACCCCTAATGGACTGGGTCGCCCTTCACCCCAATCAAGCAGGCTTTATTGTTTTTTTGATCGCAATGATCGAATCGCTCGTAATTGTCGGCGTACTGGTGCCAGGGGCTGCGCTACTATTTGGTGTGGGTGCATTAATTGGCACAGGCACATTAGAGCTTTGGCCAACACTTGCATGGGCGGCCGCAGGCGCAATCGTAGGCGATGGCATCAGTTTCTGGCTGGGTTATCACTACCGTGAACAACTTCACCATATCTGGCCTTTCAAAAACCACCCGAAACTTTTCAGTCGAGGTGAAGTTTTTTTTCATAAACACGGTGGAAAAAGCATCGCTTTCGGTCGGTTTGTCGGCCCCATACGCGCCATTGTTCCCACGATTGCCGGCATGATGGCCATGTCGCCACTGCGTTTTACGATTATCAATATCCTATCCGCACTTGCCTGGGCTCCAGTTTATATATTGCCGGGCGTTGCATTTGGTACTTCTTTGGAGCTTGCATCGGATGTCATGATGCACCTGATTTTTCTATTAATCATTATCGCACTATTCATATGGCTTATTGCATGGTTGATCAAAAAGCTGTTTATTACCATTCCACAGAATCGAAGAGTAATGAGCGCTGCTGTTATCCTGGTTGTTTCAATAAGCCTGATATTCACCTTGTATGAATCACCGAAAGTACCCGACACCATTAAACAAACCATCAGCTTTACAACTTGGCAAAATGCACCTTCTGTCACGATACCAGTCACAAATATTCAATGGGTCGGGTCGGCTACAGACTTAGAAAGTAAATTAAAAGCAGCAGGCTGGCAGACACCAGAAAGCTTAAATTTGACCAGTGTACTTATGCTCATGGCGCACGACAGCCCGATCAGCGAACTTCCGGTACTAAATCAAAAGGGTCAGAGTCGATTGATCCATCTATTCCAGCAAGCAATACATGTAAGCACAGACCAGTCGATTCTGACCCCTTTGATTTTAATGCACGCAGACGATATCAACAAACAACGCCAAGTACTTCAACTATGGCCGACACAAACCACTATTACAATGCCTTCAGGAAAAACAGAAACTCTCTGGGTGGGCAATATTTCATCTCAAACTCTGCGCCCCATCTGGCCCGTGCTTAATCTGCCTTTAAATGATTCACAGACTCAGCCATTTAAAATAGAATCTGATCAAATTTTGTTCGAAACAGTTAAAAAAGATGATAAAGAAATCACACTACTCTGGAATTTGACTCAAGAGTTTTCTAAATAGTTTCAACTCCTCATAACGCTCACAAACATCTCTGACATAATTTAATGTTCGTGGAATATCACCAAGATAGCCGGGCTTTCCATCCCGAATATTTAAACGTGAAAAAATCCCGATTGCCTTTAAGTGACGCTGTACGCCCATAAGGTCAAACCAGCGTAAAAATTGTGCTTCAGAAACATCTTCTAAATCAGTACCACAACGCTGATAATACGTTGCAACCCATGTTTCCACCCGTTCTCTCGGCCAAGCAATATAACAATCTCGCAATAACGACACCAAATCATAGGTCACCGGCCCGATCACCGCATCCTGAAAATCCAGAATACCTGGGCTCTCTTTTTCAAGCACCATCAAGTTACGTGAATGATAGTCTCGATGCACCCAAACCTGAGGCTGTTCGAGTGCAGATTCGGTCAGCATTTTAAACGCATCAAACAAAACCGTTTGATCTTTCGTGCTTAGTTTAATAGCAAGGTGTTGCTCCAGAAACCAGTCATGAAACAACATCATCTCTTGCTGTAACAGATCCTCTGAATAGCTCGGCAGTGGTAAACTGTTATGTGGGATTTTCTGTAACTGATGAAGTGAACTCAGTGCATCGCCGTAAAGTAATTCGACCGAATCATCATTCAACTCATCCAGAAACAGGCGTGAACCCAGATCACTCAGCAACAAAAAACCCTGCTGCAGATCTTGTGCAATAATACGCGGTGTATTCAAGCCTGCCTGCCCCAATACCTTCGCAATATCTACAAAAGGATGGCAATCTTCTTTTTCGGGGGGCGCATCCATCACAATGAACGTTTCTGTGCCTGTATCAACACGAAAATAACGCCGAAAGCTGGCATCACTGGAGGCAGGTTTCAGGTCAAAACGGTTTAACTTAACCTCATCCAACAACCACTGCTGAATGGCTTTTAATCGAGTGTCCATTAACTATTCATAACTCAATCAACTCCCCATAAACCCAACCTTCATGCCCATTGTATTCAACCAAATACCACTCGGTGTATTCATTATCATTTTGATACCTTCCAGATCGAATCACTTCAACCCTTGTACCGACTGGAATCACCTGTATGACATTTTCGTGATAAGAGGGCCAACGCCGTTGATTGGTATTGGCAATCATAATACCAAAATTGCCTTCATCCTCCTGCCGTCCAATCACTTTTGATCGAACATGCTCTAGAGGGAAAAGAGGGTTGGTATCAACCTTTCGGCCAGGGCTCACTTTCCAGTGAGGCCAAAGCCACTGAAGATCGTATTTTTGAAATAGTGCGACTGAAAGCTGTTCGACAGCCTCCAACTGTTCAGGTGTATACCCCATCCATCCACCCGCACCATGCTCTGATGTAGACTTTTCAATAATGGAGTAATCATTATTACTGTAAATTTCACCAAACCATGCTTGATAATATCTTCCCCCAAGAGGAGTGAGCTTTCCTGGATTAACAATTTCAATACCCAAGGAAAAGCTATTAACTCCTGAGCGACCCCCCAGGCTTGACCTTCCTGCATGCCACGTTTTCATGTTAAATCTTGCCATTTGAGTCACACGACCATCCCGATGCACCACCAGATGAGCTGATGCATTCGCACCTGGATTTAAAAACCAGTCAACTGTGGTATCACCATCCAAACGTCCTGCTGTGTCATGCAGCAAAATACCTTCGGGTTTCAGTACGAAATTTTTTGTCCGATTGGGAGTCAGCGTGTACGAAACTGATTTATTATCTCGATAAAGGCGATGATTCTTAATGGTAAACATAAGTCATGCTCCTTGAAAAATAATTGTAAATATTACCGCAAATATTTTTGCTCAATACTCGGCACATACCATTCCACTGGAGTCGCATGAAGATTTAAACCCAACGGTGTTATCTGAACATTTTTCATGCGCCGGTCAACAAACACCATTGATTTACGACGAAACAGAAAGGTATAAGGCTGATCTTCGTATAATATGCGTTCACTGGCTTGCCATAGAGGCATACGCTTTTCTTCATCCACCGTTGAACGTGCTTGATCAATCAATTGATCCAGATTTTCATTTTGATAGTGAATAAAGTTATCCCCCTCTTCAACCTGACTGCTGTGAAACATTTGGTAAATGTCGATCTCTACACCACTGGTCCACCCCAGTGTAATCGCATCAAAGTTCTTTTTATCCAGTACATCAAGCATCACTGACCACTCAGTCGGCTTAGGTTGCAACAGAATACCTGCCCTTGCATACAGGTCTTTTAGAAACAGCACAATACGCTTGGTATCTTCATTGTCTTGAAAATAGACCAATTCAAACTTAAATGGCTCACCCTGGCTATTTTCCAAAACACCATCGCCATTCTTATCTTGATACCCTGCTTCAAGCAACAGTGCTTGCGCCTTGGATAGATCAAAATGGTAAGGATTCAACTCCTGATTATGCTGAACGCTGCGTGGACTAAACGGACTAACGGCAGCCTCTGCATAACCCAGCATAATATCCTCAATAATTCGTGCTTGATCGGTTAACCACGTCATTGCCTGTCTGACACGTTTGTCCGCAAAGCGAGTCGGTTGACCATCACGCTGCTGATTCCATCCGATATAGCTGTAACCCGCTGTCGGACTCATATACTCCAGATTCTGAGTACGCTTTGAGAGCGCTTCGTCATCCAGCAGTCCTTGGTACTCTTTAGGGCGAGCGCTGTAGAGATCAATATCGCCGTTACGAAAAGTCGTCAAACGAGCGCTATCATTTTCAATCACTTTCCATAATAATTTATCAAATGATGGCTGAACTTCACCCCAGTAGCGCGGATTACGCTCCAATTCAACCATGCCTAAATCAGGTGTCCAGCCTTTTGGATCTGACAGACGATACGGCCCTGAACCCATTAATAGTCCTTTAGACTCATTGAAAGTATGCGGTTCTTTCAGATAAGGTTCATAAAAGTGCTTGGGCATGATCGACATTCCACCCGCCAAAGACAAACTGTTGAAATAGGGCTCTTTGAATTGAAATACTACTTCATATTGGCTGGTGGCCGTCACGCTGGCAATTTTTTCAAAGTATGCACGGGAGCGCGGTGCGGCGATTGCATCCGTCATAAGAAAATCAAAAGAGAAGGCAACATCTTCTGCGGTCAGAGGCTTGCCATCAGAAAATTTTACGTCATCACGCAGTTGAAAGGTAAAAGTCAGACCGTCTTCACTCACTTGCCAATTTTTGGCAATCAACCCTTTCCACTCTAATGTTTCGGGGTCACGCAATATAAGTGACTCTTGAATATAACCCTGAACTTCTGAGGCGTAAGCATCCGATGAGACCAGCGGTGTGATGGTTTTTAAGCCTGTACCGAATGCCAAAACCCGCCAGTCGCCGGACTGATAATCAGGTTGGCGAGTCGCTTGTTTGGCTCGTTGAAAAGCAGTAACCGCATGATTGTTGTTCGAAGAGCGCCCTGTGGAAGAGTTAACAAATTGACCCTGCTCTAAATTTTCTTCTAATGATCTAACTATACCGCGCATCCCGCGCAAATCATCCGCCTGCTCCTCCATCACGCGCTGCATCTGCTCCAGCTTTAACCATTGACGATCGACCATATACATCGCCAATACAATCAAACCCGCCAATGCAGCGATGGAAAGGAATAATAAAAAATCTTTTACTGTAAAACGCCTTTCCATGCGCGCTCCTGTTTCTCGTCAAAATAGAAACGTACTATAGCATTAAGATTATATCGCCGCATCCACCAGTTTTAGCGCCTGCCTGATCACATTAGTCGCATCCATCATCATACGAATGGCAATCGGATAATCTCCGTTTAAAGCTTTGCTACTGGCAGATTCAAACATTTTTTTGGCTTTACTGTCGAGCTCTAACATAGTATTTCGAGTCATATTGCTGGGCTTTTTAACATCAATAGCAACTGGCACCAAGTCTTCATAACCATGGTAACGACGCAACTCATAAAGATACTCTTTTTCCGGCGTACTGATATCAAACTCTATAACCAACTGTTTATTATTAAGCAGACCTTGTAACGAAGCCGTTACAATTGATTGCGCCTGCTCCAAGTGGTTAATAGCCTTTTCATAGCGACCTTCAGCCGCAGCAACATCCGCCTGTGTTAACAGGTTGTTCACCTCAGTTTGATTGTACTCTTTGGCATCATTCTGCTCTTGTGAAAAACGCTCTTTATTCGTTTTTTGGGCGTTGATAAACCTTTCCAGGCCACGTCGCATATCTTCATAACGTGTTTTGAAACGAGCCACTTTTTCTGATCCTTCCGGTAACTCCCGGACAGCAGTCGTGAAAGTTTTTATTGCTTCTCTTGTAATACTCGCGGCTTTTTTTTCATTGCCGTCTAAAACGGCTTCTCTGGCTTGATCCAGTAACTGATTAATTTGTTGCTTGGTTTTACCATTATTGTGCTGAGCAAGCCGCTCTCCACTACGTGATTCAAGCATTTTTTTGAGATATTCCAGTCGCTGTTCAGCGCTGGTGGTATCACTGACATCCCTTGGAGCTGCATAGAGCAAGTTTGGGGTGGCCATAAGTAAACAGATAGAAAAAATGATGCGACCAAAAATCTTATTAAAAGGCATAAAATTACTCTTTAATTTTGCTGGATCGTAAAAAATTACGATCCAGCAGTTTTCAAATTTATCCCTTCAATATGGCAAATATGCCTTCAAAACCTCCCTGCGCTGAACATATTACTACCATATAATTTTCATTCATATAATTCGAGTCAGATTGTGACAGAGTCATCAGTATTCCAACCAACAGAAACAATGGTTAAAAAGCTCGTCAACTCTCCGCTTTTTTAGGCCCTCACTCGCATACCTTACCTTTCTTAACCTATAGCCATATGTCGTTAGCCACCAAACGCATCAACCAAAATAGTGTCGAGAGTTGTCACGGCATGATCTATCTCTACTTCACTGATATTCAGAGGCGGGACGATCCTTAGTATATTATGTGGAACCACCAGATTTATAATAAGACCATGCTCCATGGCTTTTCTATTAATTATTTCACCTTCCTTGAAACCTGGTTTCTTACTATTTTTCTGAACAATTTCCACCCCAATCATCAACCCCTGTCCGCGCACGTCTCCTATCACTTTGTGCTTTTTCATCAATTCCCGCAATTTTGTAAGAAACAACGCTCCCATTTTACGGGCGTTTTCCACTAGGTTTTTACGTTGAATTAAGTTTATTGTCTCCAGCCCCATTCTGCAGACGAAGGGATCTCCCATATGCGAAGTAAGATATTTAAATCCCTTTTTCTGCGCCAACTCCGATACTCGGTCAGAAACGATAACAGCAGATAAAGGAAATCCCGAGCCGAGCCCCTTAGCAGTTACTAGAATATCTGGAACAATACCTATATCTTGGTATGCAAACATACTTCCAGTGCGTCCTAAACCAGTCTGACATTCATCAAATATAAAAAGTGCCTCATACTCATCACATAATTCACGCATTTTCTCAAAATATTCTCGCGGAGGCATCAGCATTCCTCCCCCTGCCAGAATAGGCTCAAAGACCATTGCAGCTACCTGCCCTGAGCTTGAGTTAGAAATAGTCTGGCGCGCCAGTTCAAAACACTCATTAACTGAGGCATCACACCTGTAGGAGTCAGGCGTGGGAATGTGGATGAACCCTGCGGGAAAAGGCCCACCATTCCTTTTGTAATCAGGAATTCCTGTCAAAGCACCACTACCGTTGGTCATACCATGCCAGCTTCTATCAAATGAAATAAATTCAAATTTCCCTGTTACAACTTTTGATATTCTCAAAGCAAACTCTATTGCCTCACCGCCAGTATTAAAAAATATTGACCTGGTCAGGCTAGCATCATTTATTTCAGCCAGCTTTTTGGCTAACAGAAGCTCCTCTTCACAGTAAAATCCGGAATGAATATGAATAAGTTTTTTTGATTGCTGGCAAATGCTATCAGTCAGTTCAGGAGGGCAATGCCCAACAATTGAGCAAACCTGTCCAGATGTCAGATCCAAGTACTTCTTGCCTGTTGTATCCTCGACATAACACCCGTTTCCTTGTGTAAATATTATTGGCTCCCTTGCATCCAGTTGCACTGTAAATTTATTCAGCATTTCCATGTAATCTGTTTTATGTTTCAAAAAAATTCTCCCTTATTATTTTATTATTTTACCTGTTCTTCACTCACACTTCGTTCAACTTGCTTAATATTAGATGAGACTGACACCCGTGTTTCATCAATCAGACGGTGCAGTTCAGCGAGATCTGCTTCTTTTGCCATACTATTTTTCAGGCTGTCCACTCGCTCCAGCTCTTCATTCACACTATCTTTGGCGGACTGAACCATCTGCCTTCCTTTACGCACCCATTCCATAACGTTACGCACCAGCGACGGAAACTGATCAGGCCCAACCACTAACAGCGCCACTATTCCAATTAACAGTATTTCCCAAAAACCGATATCGAACATGAATAATCTCCGATTGAATTAAACCTGAGCTTTGTCACTTTTTAACACTGGCCGTTCGTCAGACCCTTCTTCACTTTTGCGATCACCCTTTTCATCGCTCATCGCTTTCTTAAATCCATTTAAAAAACCGCCCATATCGTTACCCATACCTCGCAGTTTTTTGGTTCCAAAAATAAGTGCGACAATGGCCAGTATGATCAAAAGCTGCCAGATACTGATTCCACTAAAACCCATTACTTTATCTCCCAAGTTAAAACCAAAAAAGGATACACGGCCAACGGCTGTGTACCCTGATATTTTAGATGATCGCCTCCTTAAGCGATATTGCGTGGTGCAAAAGACATTGAACGGAAAGTCCGTTTATATTTGGACTCACCAATTTTCTTCACCCGAGCAATACCCATCTTGTAGTTGTAGTTACCCGTGATATTATCAATCACACGCGCTTGAACTGCGTTAGATGATTGTGCCACATTGAGAAAGTTACTGTAGAGCACCCCTTTTTTGATGGCGGGGGTGATTACAGCAACAGCTGTAAACGCACCCTTGGAAATTTCGATATGACCATTTTTCATCAGTTCAGAGAACTGGAAGTCATTACCGCCCACACCGAGAATGGTATCTTTAAAAATGGGAACTCGATCATTCCATGCCATCACCATATCACCGGATTCAATACCGCGTTTCTTGGCATCTTCTGGATGTATTTCCAAAAATTGAGCATCCCATGGAAAGCGTTGTGCAATATAGGCACGTCGCTCTGTATCATCGAAACCTGATTGCCAGATTTCATTCATACGGCCATTGGTATGCCACAGCTCATCATCCTTAGGATTGAGCCAATTCCAGAGGTCTGAAAAAAGATCCCATGGATGTTTCTGGATATTCACTTTACCGGTTTGAGAATTAAAATGGGTGTATTTTTTACTGTGAAAGTTAGCCCCTGTAGGACCATCTTTGCCCCATTTTTTATCCATATCCGCCTGCGTTAACGTGGTGTCATGCAGACGTTTGGTGCCATGCAGCGTGCCGTTATCGTAATTATAGAAAGTCGGCCCCTGAATACCATCGGTTCCCAGTTCACGCATTTTTTCATGAAGTGTTTTGCCTTCTTTATGCGCGGCCACTTTCACCATATGGAATGCTTTACGCCCCTTACGGCTGAAACGTGACATCTCTTCAGCAACATCGTTAGAGTTTTTCCAGTCGTAACCATCAAAACCCATACGCTTAGCAAGCTGGCCGATAATCCACCAATCAGGTTTAGCCTCACCCGGAGCATCATAAAACTTACTGTAGAGACGCAAACGACGCTCGCCATTAGCCCGAGTAAAATCCTCTTCACCCCATGTCGAGGCTGGAAAGATAATATCGGAATAGCGCCCCCCAATCGGATAACGTAGATAGATATCCTGATCAATCACCACCATGCCGCCTGAGTCGGCACGTTTCTTGAGCGTATCGATAATTTCCTGCTTATCCCACGAACGCACCTGATTAGGATTATTCAGCGTCAACTCTTCAAAAGTCTGTGCAAAACGTCCAGATCCCAGCATTGATTGAATCCAGGTGGTACCAATAACATGCGCCATACGGACATGACCCGCACGTAACCAGCGATCAGTATCAAGCGCCCTTCTACGACGACCTGGGACTTTCTCTGGAGATTTATTGCGTGGATGCGCCGCACCACTTTGTCCACCACGTTGATGGCCACCAAAACGACCCACCACCTGCCCTGGTCGCCCCCCTGCACCACAACTGGTGGCCAGTGAAGCGATGGCGTTGGTATTGCCCGTATTATTAGACCAGTAGAAGCCTTTTTCGATACCAAAAGAGGCTTTAATCCGGCTGCCATCGGCTTTCGGTTTAGCAATCCACTCCGCTGCCAACTTGATTTTTTTAGCATCAACGCCCGAGATTTTGGCTGCATTACTGAGCTTGTAATCGTCCTGAGAGAGCAACCATTTTTTGTAATCTTCAAAGCCATTGGCCTGGAATTTTCCCCAAGTAGTACGCCATTGCCACGGCGTATTACGAGTACCTTGACCAAAACCTGAGTTCGACTCCCACTTGTTGTTGACCCACTTTTTAAGCCACTTTTTATCTTCCCAGCCATTCTCCAGAATGATGCGCGTAATTGCGCCCACCACCAGAAGATCAGTGCCTGGTATCACGTCCAGATGTATGCCTTTGCCAGTTTTCAGCGCATAAGTCAGCCCTGCGGTCTCGCGTGGATTGAGCCAGACCGTCTTCATACCACGATCAATCCCTGGTTTGATGTACTGAGTATAGATAATGGTTTTTGTCTCATAAGGGTCAGTACCACATATCACCAACGTATCAGCTGCACCCCAATCTTCATAAGAAGGACCGAAATTATCAAAGCCAGCATCACGATAACCGGGCGTAGAGGTCACTCGTGCCGGAGTATCATGCCAGGTAAAAGCCGCTGTATTGATATCCTTGCCGCCAAACTTGGTAATTGCGTAGGTATTTTCCATGTATTGGTAAGAGTAAGTTTTAATGGAATAGGCGTTCGCGCCATGCTCTTTCACCACATGCTTAGCCACCTCCGCTGCCACTTCCAACGCAAAATCCCACGATACTGGCTGCAAGATGCCAAAGATACGCATCAGCGGTGTTTTCAAACGATCTCGTGTCGGACTGTCAGGGTTATAGCATTTTTGTGCAATACAACCCCCACGAATGCTGGCATCACCCAATAAGTTAACTGCTTTAGTTTGCCGGTCAGGAAGAACCACAACATTGTGTGGTTTGTTTTTGTGCATCACCACATTATGCTGCGTCGGCGCCACCCACTCTTGAAGCGCTGCACTGGGAAAATCGATACCAAAAGCATTTTGTGACGCTTTGGGACCGCCATCACCGCTGCCCAATGGCCAGCGATAGACCTTGTAACCACAAGCGACGATACAGTAGTCGCACGCTGTCGTTAGAACGTCTGCGTTTTTAGGTGGAAGCGGGGTGCTATCCCCGGGGATGTAATATTCAGTTGCCATGTTGTCCCCCTCCTTATGATTGCATCAAGTTTTTGTGACGGCCAAAGATCAGCCCTATCATGCCGACGGCGTATATACTATCTCCGTCAAGCTCCAGTAGTACCTGCGGCAGGCTTTGAAATGCCTGCCCCGATATGACAATGCCGTGGCGTGTCAGATCGTAGGTTGACAAGTGCAGAGGGCATTGCCCTAAAACACGATGGTTATCCACCGCGCGATAACTCCCCTGCATCGGGCCGCCTTGGTGTGTGCATAAATAGTTAAAGGCGACGATATCGCGCTTCTTACCAATGCCACCACCGGCCTCCACTCCTCCCATCTTCACCAGCATGGCATCAGAGTTGGGCAATTTATCGGGGTAGTTAAAGTTCACCGGCTTGTTGTCACGCAGCTTGCTCAATTTCCCGATCAACTTGCGGGGATACTTAGCGACCTGAGCATCTCTCGCAAAAGCAGTGCCAGGAAACAGCGTCACCGTACTGGCCGCAGTAATACCCGCACCCGAATAGAGCAGGAAATCGCGGCGATTGACCATACAGTTACCATGGGATTCTGCAGATCGCTCTTCTCTTTCAATTGCTGTGGTCATTTTTTAACCCCCTTAAGTTCCGCCAGTGTGAACAGCGGTGCATAATCAGGCAATTTTGGATTTGCCATGTGAATTTCATCACCCGAGAACGCCTCTATAAAAGCAACAAGGTCTTCTTTCTCCTCATCCGTCAGACCTAACTTTTTGATCAGTGGGCTTTTGGTTTTATAAGAAGTCGTACGACCATCTTCGGTAAAGCCTCCACGGTCATAAAAATCTATCATCTCTTCCATGGTAAAAAGCTGGCCGTTATGTCCATAAGGCGCTGTGTACGCTGTGTAACGCAACGAAGGCGTACGGAACTTCCCTAAAGACCACTTATTTTTATTACGAAAATAGAGGCCAGGATCATCTTTCGATGTACGGTAGAGCTCCTCAGAGGCACCTTTGGCGTAGAGTTCAAAACGGTAAGTGATCTGAGCCAGACCATCTTCCTGCCAGCGAGGGCTGGGTGGCATACCGATGTTATAGTACTTTTCATCTGTCGCCAACGGACCGTTGTGACACTGCACACAGCCTGCCTTGCCTTCAAATATTTTTTTGCCACGCACCTGCTCTTCGCTCAGCGCTGTTTTATCACCTCGCAAATATTGATCCAGAGGTGTATCTTTTTGAATCAGCGTCCGTTCAAAAGCGGAAATAGCACGCCATGCGTTTTTGATGGTAGGCCAAGGTTGACCAAAGACTGCATTAAAACGTTTAACGTAATCTGGTATCAATCTTAAACGCGCCTCCATCAAATCACGTTCACCGTTACCCGCAACTCCCCCGCGAGCGGCTGACGAAGCCTGTGCTTCCAACGAAGGCACAGAACCAGCCCAGAAGAGCTTGCCGTAATAAGCGGCATTGATGATGGTTTGATTGTTACGCCAATGCACCGTGCCGGGATAACCACGCGAGATATCCTCCGCCCATGACCAGCCTTGATTAGGTACATGACAGGTTGCACAACTTATTGATGCATCGCCTCCCAGACGTGGATCAAAAAAGAGTAGTTTGCCCAGTTCAACTTTAGCATCTGACATCGGGTTATCCGCTGGAATCGGTGGATCAGCATCCAGTGATGCAAGTGATGGCTTGGCCGCCATAGCGGGGCTCGCACAGAGCAGCCCGACAGCCATACTCATCACCAGCAGTTTGATACGAAATATTATTATATTCATCTCTGCCTCCTCAATTAATTACGAACGTTGTTCCAATCGGCGATCACTTCGTACTCCTTCGGATAGGCTGTAGCCCATACGAATTCGCTTCCCATGAGTGCATCACCCGACAGAGATTCAAGAAACGCCACCAGATCACCTTGCTCTTTACTGGAAAGACCAAGCGGCTTGACTAACAGATCTTTATGACTATCTGGGCCACCACCACCGTTATAGAACGCCACCACCTCTTTCAGAGTTTTGATCATGCCATTGTGCATGTAAGGTGGGGTATGTTTCAGCTCACGCAATGTTGGTGTGATGAATTTACCCATATCAGAACCATCTGCCGTATGTGTCTGCACATAAGCTCCAGGGTCACGCTTCAGGTTCATATAGTTCGATACACCCATAAAACTGGCATAAGCAATGAATGCCTGATGACGGCCTGTATCCATAAACACATCATAATTTTCTGGTACGCCTGTGTTATGACCCTTGTTATCAGTAAAGTTGGCTCCGTTATGGCACTGTATACAGCCCGCCTTGCCTTTAAACAGCTTCATCCCTTTTTTAGCTGATGACGACATCTTTCCACTATCAAAAGGAGCATTGCGAGAAGTGAGTGTTTTCAGATATTCAGGAATGGCTTTGCGAGTAGAACCATTGGATGGTTCACCATATCCCGCATCTTTAAACATCTTCACATAAACGGGGTCCTGCTTGAGCCGCTCCTGCATGATGCGCATATCCATATTCATAATATAATCTTCGGTGATCATTCCACGAGTCACATCATTAAGATTGGTACCGATACGGCCATCATGATTCCATACTGTTTTATGAACTGTATTGATCATGGTCGGCGAATTACGGAAATGTTTATTGCCGGGATATCCAGGAGAAAGCGCATCTGGATGAGAAAAACCATGCTTGGGATCATGGCATGTGGCACAAGAGATTGCTGCATCCCCTGAAAGCCGTTTGTCAAAAAATAGTCGTTTACCCAGCTCCGCCTTTGCTTTATCAATTTTTACCTTCGGTAGTGGGCCTATATCAGGTACGCTTGCAGCACTCACACTCAAAGCAACCCCTAACCCCACTGCCACCGTTATAAAATAGAGCAGCTTGGAACGCTGCTTTTGAATCACCCTATCGGTCATATCGACCCCTCCTCCGGATTGAAAACTCAAACCGCTACACTGTTTAAAACAGCATAGCGAGGAACTACTGTTTGCACTCATTCGTACACTTGAAATACCAATGCATAATGCAGGCCCAATCACAGAAATTATAATATTTCTTTAAAATTCAACAAAGTATTCAATAAACACCAACAAAATAGTGTGAACATTTCGTTACACAACAACTTGTTTTTCACAAAAGTAATGCTAAAGATAAAACAAAACGTTCAGATACTATTGAAGCTGGGAGGAGGACAACAACTATTTACAGTGAATAGTAAACAATGGCTGAGTTTTGCTATCACCACAGCAGGTCGGCTTTAGGTTGAACTAGAAAAAGCAGTTGGACGCAAAAAAAAACACAAGATATCGGCGTGCATAGTGAGCTCAAAAGCTGCATGACCAGCTTTATTGGTGATGAGTGTTTTTTTGAATTTGGTGGAAGTTGGTCTATAAGCCGGGTTCTGTTAAAAACAGCCATTCATCTGGGAAACATGTCACCATGCACCTCAAGCAACCTACCCGAGGACAGTGCGAACCACACCATAGTCCCCCTATTTGGTCTTGCTCCGAGTGGGGTTTACCTTGCCACCGAATGTTACCACCGGCGCGGTGCGCTCTTACCGCACCATTTCAACCTTACCTGTTTCCATAAAACATGGATCATCGGCGGTATTTTTTCTGCTGCACTTTCCGTCGGCTCACACCGCCCAGGCGTTACCTGGCACTCTGTTCTATGGAGCCCGGACTTTCCTCCACCTTAATTATTATCGAAATAATATTAAAACAGCGACTGCTCAACCAACTTCCGAGGTGGAAGATACAAACTCAGCACACAAAAAACAAGTGAAATTTTAATTTTTTTTCACTTCACTGCGCATCAATATCCATAATGCTGGAAATGTAGCCACCACCAACATCAATGCTGCAGGTGCTGCCAACTCCAGCATCTCTTCACTCGACTCTATCCAGATACGCACCGGCAACGTATCAAAACCCACAGGGCGCAACAGTAAGGTTGCTGGCAACTCTTTTAAAGTATCAATGAAAACCAGAACCCATGCGGTCACCATTCCGCCTCGAATCATTGGCAATGTCACTCGCCATAAATTTTCCCAATATCCCGCTCCTAAAATACGCCCTGCCTGTTCAACAGATGGCGTAATTTGTTGCATTGCAGATTCCTGAGCTTGCACAGCCAAAGGTAAAAAACGAATCACGACAGCTAAAATTAAAAGCGCCAGGCTGCCATAAAGAAAGGGCATAAAAGCTAATGCAAAAACCATCACTCCTAAAGCAATAACAGGGCCTGGAAGAGCAAAGCCAACACTGGAAAGCTGCAAAAAAGTGTGGCTTAAAACTGTTTGTCGACGTGCATGATAGAGACCCACAGGCAAACTCATTATCACTGCGACCGATGCCGCAATAAGTGCAATAATTATTGAATTCCATACGTAACCCCAAAATACTGAATCAACCACGCCCTGAAACCAGGCATCCCAACTCCAAACCATCATCCAGAGCAGAGGCAAAACAAATGAAAACAGTGAAATCAACCCCAACCAGGCCCAGATCATAAAAAGCTCAGCACGACTCGCTTGCCTCGCTTGAACCAAACGACTTTGGCTATTCGAATAGTAACGTTGGCGATGACGAAAAAAGCGTTCCAGAACAAGGAAACTAACGCTCATCAACACCAGAACAAAACTCAAACCTGCGGCGGCCTGATAATCAAAACGCCCACTCATTTGCAAGTAAATGCTCAATGTAAATGTCTGGTAGCGCAACATGCTCACAGCCCCAAAATCAGACAACACATGCAGTACAACTAATGCCAAACTCGCAGCTACAGCAGGTCTCAACAAGGGTAATGTCACCCTAAAGAATACCCCGCGTGAACCTGCACCCTGAAGACGAGCCACCTCTTCCAGACTCTGGTTCGAATGCATCAACGCGCTGCGAACCAGTAAAAATACATAAGAAAATCCTGCCAATGACAGAATAAGAGCCACACCCCAAACGTTATACAGATCAGGAACCGTCGACCCACCTGACAGATACAACCATAAACGCCCCAGCCAGCCATCATTTTCCAGCAATGAGGTATAGATGTGAGCAAACACATAAGTCGGTATTGCCAATGGCAATACCATCAGCCAAATCGCCAGCGTACGCCCCGTAAATTGGCGACGGGCAATCAACCATGCGGATGATACACCCAACAAAAAACAGCCCACGGCAACCAATATTGCAAGGCTAAATGTATTCCACAACAATTGGGGTAGGCGCTGACTCCAAAGCCCACGCCACTGATCCAGTGACAACAACGCGCTGTTATAGAGCACAAACAACAAAGGGATGATCGCAATAAAAACAATCACCCCGACAAGAGCCCCTTGAGCTCCACCTCTTTTCATCAGAAACGATACCATTTCGATTGATTCAGTACATTCCCACCTCTTCAATCAAATCAATCGTTGCATTACGCTGTTTACCCAGTTCAGACATAGGAACATCTGCTATTTTCTGTTGACTTAAAGCAGGTATTGCAGCCGCAGCGGGCACACCAATACGCGCTGGATACTCCATATTCACCTCGGCAAACAATTTCTGACCTTCCTCGGAAACCAGAAATTCAACAAATTTTTCAGCCATCGCCTTCTGATCAGTAAATTTACTGATCGCAACACCCGCGACATTCCACGCAACTCCAATGTCACTTTCACCCTGATCAGGAATAACAATGCGAATCGGAGCATCGGGATGTTTCACTAAATGACGATAAATATAATAATGATTCACCAACCCTACGTCTCGTTTCCCAGAGGCGACCGCTTTAACCACTTTACTATGCTTATTAAACACACCATCACCCGCATTCGCCTTAATACCTTTCAGCCAGCTTGCTACTTTTTCTTTTCCCAACTCATCCATATAAACTGTTGTACCTGCAATAAAACTTCCATTTGTGCTATTGGTGATCGCCAAGCGATTTTTGAGACGGGGGTCGGCAAGATCAAAGACCGAATCCACAAACTCCAAACCCTTAACATTCGTATTCACCACGAGCACTCGTGCACGTGCAGACAAGCCAACCCAGCTATTATCCGACGCGCGTAAATTTTCAGGAATCACCTCAGCCACCTGTTTTGAAACAGGCTGAAATAATCCAAAATCACTCCCTACCTGTAAATTTCCGGCATCATTACTTAAAAAAAGATCAGCTAAGGTACGCTCTTTTTCGACTCGTAACTTATTCACTAACGCCGTTGACTTTGCACTATACAAAACGACTTTAATTCCTGTTTTTTCGGTGAAAGCCTTTGTCACTGGCTTTACAAACTTATCGCTACGGCCTGAATAAACCACTAACTCTTCGCTGTGAACATAACTACCTAAAAAAACCGAGAATAAAACCAACATAGCTAAAAATAAATTGCGCATAGTCACTCACCTAAAATAGAATTCAACAAACATTTTCGCTAATGATAATCATTCTTATTAAAAGGCGCAAGGAAAAGAAAATGCTGAAAATCATAATTTTTGATACACTGTTGAAAAATATAGTTATCCACCCAGATGAGGTCTGTACTATGTGAAGGAATCACTGGCAGTTAATGAATGACAATTAGATTAAGATCAATTTTCAGTTCGATTACATAAGTAAAGGAGAATAAGATAGTGCCATTAACAAAAAAACTAGGTGCAGAATTTATTGGTACATTTTGGCTTGTGCTAGGTGGGTGCGGTAGCGCTGTTCTGGCGGCTGGATTTCCAGATGTAGGTATAGGTTTATTGGGAGTCTCATTCGCTTTCGGGCTTACCGTGTTGACTATGGCGTATGCCATTGGCCATATATCTGGATGTCACCTTAATCCTGCTGTTTCAATTGGCCTTTGGTCAAGTGGAAGATTTTCAACTGCTGAACTTGGTCCCTATATCATTGTGCAAATAGCAGGCGGTCTTGCTGGAGCAGCAGTATTATATGTTATTGCTACTGGACAAGCAGGCTTTGATGTAACAGCTGGCTTTGCATCGAATGGCTATGGAGAGCATTCTCCTGGTGGGTATAGTATGACCGCTGTATTAGTAACTGAAGTAGTTATGACATTTATGTTTCTAATGATAATTTTAGGTGCAACAGATAAACGTGCTCCACAAGGTTTTGCTCCTATAGCTATCGGTTTTGGCCTCACTCTTATTCATCTTATAAGCATTCCCGTTAGCAATACATCAGTTAATCCAGCGAGAAGCACTGGCGTTGCAATATTCCAGGGAGACTGGGCAGTATCTCAATTATGGCTTTTTTGGCTTGCACCTATTGTCGGCGCTATTTTAGCTGGAATTGTTTATCGATGGTTTGAGACTGAGAAAAACACCGAAGAAACGCAATAAAGAGCGAGCTTGTTAGGCTGCGTTAAACGCACCAAAATATTTCAATCTGAACACCAGTGTTTGTTTCATAAAAATTGCATTTTGAACGGCGCGAATCGTATATGACCTAAATCATGCAAGTGATATACTTAGCAACGCCATAAAGCAAGAACTTAAGGATCAAGCCGTATGCCGAATAAAGAGACAAACAATCGTTATGAAATTACTACAAAAGATTTACCGATACAGTGCCCAATGGACAATATGACTCACTGGAACTCGCACCCTCGTGTCTTTATTGGTGTTACCGCTGATAAACCCGGAAAGTGTCCTTATTGCGGTAACGAGTATGTGCTTGTTGAAAAAGAGGCAACAGACAAGCAAGAAAATAGCTAGCGTACTTCCGCCAACCCTTCACCGCGCGGATCGCTGGCAGCTTTGACTTGGTTGCTCTTTAAATCCCACAATATGGCCTGCATATTTCCATAAGTACGATCTCGCGGCTTGAAATGATGCCCTGCCGACTTTAAAGATTCGAGTGAATTTTGATCAAGTGCATCAACTTCGTACTGAACTTCATCCGGAAGGTATTGATGGTGATAGCGTTTAAGTTTCACCCATGACTCAGGATGGTTTCCCTCCATAAAATCAAGCGCAGCAAGCAGCACCATGGTGATAATCCGACTACCACCCGGAGTACCCAAGATTGCAATCCCATCCTTATTTTCCAGAAATGTTGGTGTCATGCTAGATAAAGGGCGCTTACCTGCTGCAATTGCATTGGCTTCACCACCCACCAGACCATAAGCATTTGGCACATCAGGTTTAGCAGAAAAATCATCCATTTCATCATTCAGAAGCACACCGGTACCAGGCACTACAAATGCGGCTCCAAAAGGATAGTTGATACTTAAGGTTGCAGAGACTCGGTTCCCCTCTTTATCTAATACAGAAAAATGTGTGGTATGAAAGCCAGAGCTTTCGTCTAAACCGCCTGACAACATTAAACTTGGAGTGGCTTTTTCAGAATGAATCGAGGCACGCAAACCTGCCGCATATGGCTGACTCATGAGCTGCTCTAACGGCACATCAAAAAAGTCAGGGTCACCCAAATAAAGTGCTCTATCACGATAAGCACGGCGCATTGCTTCAATAATAAGGTGTTTTTGCTGTGCAGGTTCCAGTGAGTTCAGATCATAACCTGATAAAATATTCAGCATCGTAATCAAAGCCACTCCCCCTGAAGAGGGCGGTGCTGCCGAGGTTATTTTTGTGCCATGATAATAACCATACACAGGCTTACGTTCGACCACCTGATACTTTTTCAAATCTTCTAGCGTCCAGATACCGCCCGCTCGCCGAACCCCATCGACTAATTTTTTTCCGATTTCACCTTGATAAAAACCTTTTTTACCTTGACCCGCAATCGTCCGTAGTGTTTCTGCAAGCTCGGGTTGTTTCAGTATAAAACGTTCATATGGCTCTTCATCCTGCTGAAAAAACTCGGTAATAACCCGCTGTATTCTTTTAAATACTGATTTTTGCTGTGACAAATATTCATCAGGCACGTTACCATTTTGCAAAAATATCGCACTGGCACTCGCTGAATCTCGCAATGCATTCAACCGAAAACCAGCCATGCGACGATAAGAGTTACCTACAGTAACGCCTTCTTCAGCATACTGAATGGCCGCAGATAAACTTTGATTTAAAGGAAGTTGACCATAATTATCAGCCAGATGTGCCAATGCGGCAGGCACACCAGGGATTGCGGCGGCCAGAGGCCCATTTAATGAAAGCTCTCTAATAACCTGAGACTTTTCGTCCAGATACATATCTCGGTGAGCCGCCAGTGGGGCACGCTCACGGCCATCAAGCATGGTTTCAAAACCATCACTGGCACGGTGTAGCAACCAAAAACCGCCGCCACCTAATCCAGAACCATAAGGCTCTACAACAGCAAGCGCAGCAGTAATGGCTACAGCGGCATCAAATGCATTGCCCCCAGCATTCAAAACTTCAAAACCTGCCTGTGTCGCCAGTGGGTGTGCCGATGCAATAGCAGCTGAGGGCGGCTTCTCTGAAGCTGCCAGTGGCATAAACGCCAATAACAACAATAAAAACAACCCGGCTTTCATAAAAATTTAATCTTTACCCGTCAAAATTTTATACTTTTCCATCAAAGTTTCCTTATCCTCGACATGATCAGGATCTTTTGGGATACAATCGACAGGGCAAACTTCAACACACTGAGGCTCATCATAGTGACCTATACACTCCGTGCACAAAGCAGGGTCAATTACATAGATCTCATCCCCTTGTGAAATCGCTTCATTAGGGCACTCTGGTTCACACACATCACAATTAATGCATTCATCAGTAATCAACAATGCCATAAATTAAATTCTCCTGTCTAATTGGGTTAACTGTTTTTTGCGCTGCAGAGCATCGTTAACATCTTCATGCACAAACTCTGAAATATTACCACCTAATGCTGCCACTTCCTTGACGATACTTGAAGAAACATATGAATATTGTTCTGCTGGCATTAAAAAAAGTGTTTCAATCTCTGGTGACAACTTGCGATTCATCCCCGCCAATTGAAATTCAAACTCAAAATCAGAAACGGCTCTGAGCCCCCGCAAAATAACCCGTGCACCACTCTGCTCTACAAAGTCAACAAGTAAGGTTTCAAAGCTGCATACTTCTACATTCTTTAAGTGGGACAACACGGTTCGTGCCAGGTTCACACGTTCATCCACTGTAAATGTTGGTGTTTTTCCTGGATTTGCCGCAACAGCCACAACAACACGATCAAACAAGCCCGATGCGCGTTCAATCAAATCACTATGGCCATTTGTGATGGGGTCAAATGTGCCGGGGTAAACTGCTGATACTTTCATGAGATCGGCAATTTATCACAAAACCTTAAAAAGATGGTAGCCGACCTGACCCGCTTTTTTGCTACGACTCAACTGCCAGTTTGAAGGAGTTTCAGGCAACATTTTTTTATTATCGTGTTCAATATAAACCTGTGCCCCTGTCACCAAGGTGCTTTTTTTTTGTAACATCTGAATACAATCCTTTAATAAATCATCCTGAAATGGAGGATCAAGAAAAACGATATTATACGACTCATTAGATTCAGTCAGAAAACTCAAACCATCCGCCTGAATACAATATGCACCTTGAGCCTCAAGCTGTATGACATGTTTTTTAAGTTGTTCAATCACACAAGGCTGGCGATCCACCATCACGACATGGGCAGCACCTCGTGATAATGCCTCCAGACCCAAAGCACCGCTGCCAGCAAAAAGATCCAGGCAACGCGAGCCACAAATCACTGGGTTTAACCAGTTAAACAATGTTTCCCGAACACGGTCTGTTGTTGGTCGCAAACCATACACATCCGGGAATACTAATTTCCGACCCCGCCACTGCCCACCGATAATACGAAGTTGATTACGACTGACACTCCTGACTTTACTCACTTTCAAGTGCGTTTCCGCCAACAATCACCGTAACCATTTTATCTGGATTAATACGTAATTTGAATGCCTTTTTAATATCATCCAGCGCGACACCTTTTACAGTAGGGTTAAATTGATCAAGATAATCTAGTGGTAAATTGTAAAAGCCGATCATACCTAGATACCCAGAAATTTTACTGTTACTGGCAATACGCAGTGGGAAACCACCCATAATATTTTTCTTCGAAGCAACAAGTTCATCCGATGTCGGGCCATTCGCCACAAAACCACGTACCGTATTTTTCGCGACTTGCAACGCCTCTGCCGCTTGGCTATTTTGTGTTTGCAACCCAATTATAAAAGGACCATCACGGCGCATTGGGCTGAAATAGCTGTAAGCACTGTAAGAGAGCCCGCGCTTCTCTCGAATCTCTTCACTAATGCGAGAAGTTAATCCACTGCCACCCAAAATGTGATTACCCACATACAGTGTAAAATAATCAGGGTCACCACGGTGCATACCAGGTTGCCCTATAAGAATATGAGTTTGACTGGAAGGGTAATCAATCTTGATTTCAACTGACTCCGTCAACGCTTTAACGGGAGGAAGAGGCGCAGCAGCCTCCCCCGCAGGCAGTGGAGAGATCAGGTTTTCAGCTATTTTTTCAGCCGCCTTACGATCCACATCACCCGTTATTGCAATTACAGCATTACGTGCAACATAATATTTTTCATGAAACCGATGAACATCATCCAGCGTCAATGCGGCCAGACTCTTCTGAGTTCCCAAAGAGGGCGAGGCATAAGGATGGTCACCATAAATCGCGGTATAAAATGCTTTTTCAGCAAGTACTGCGGGGGATTGCTCCCCCGCACGTAGTGCAATCATCATCTGTTTGCGTTCGCGTTCAAATGCTTCTTGTGGAAATGTGGGTGTATGAAGCAGATGAGCCACCATTGATAGCGCAGGCTGCAATAGCTCTACATCGCTCAAACTACGCAGCGTCAAGGTCGCCATATCACGATGTGCAGCCAGTCCAAACTGAGCACCTACACCTTCAAAACGCTGTGCAATTTGATCGGTACTCAAAGTACCGGCACCATCATCAAGCAAACCGTTGGTCAACAAGGCAAGCCCTGCCTGCTCACCGTCACGTGCGCTGCCACCATCAAATGTGATACTCACATCCAGCATCGGTATTTCTGGCGCGGGCACGAAATAGACTCGTGCGCCATTATTTGTTGTCCAGTGCTGTATTTTTTTTGTGACAATCGGCTCAACATCCGTTGCAATGGGTGCAGGTACCATGGTGCTACAACCAGAAAAAATTAAAGTTAAAAGCAGGAGTTGTGGAATTAAAACCAAGTTAATTTTTATTTTTTTGTGAATAAGATGAATCAATGCACTAACCCTCCAGTATGATGAGACGGCTCTATATTCAATTCCGTAGAGGTAGGCTCAAGCACGGCCACCGTCAATTGATCTTTTAGCAGATATTTACGCGCAACCGACCGCACCTGCTCAGCCGTCACGGCACGAACTTTGTCAACATATTCATCCAGCATCGGCCACCCCAACCCAATCGTCTCCAGCATACCGATCTGCATCGCCTGATAAAATACCGAATCCAATTCATAAACATTACTCGCGACCACTTGTGCTTTCACTCGCGCAAGCTCACTTTCATCCACCAGAGTATTCTTCAACGCTTCAATTTGCGCCAAAAATTCAGTTTCCAATGTTTCGATGTTATGTGCCTCTGTCGGTGTTCCGCTCAAAGAAAAAAGATCGTTATGTAAACCGATCATGCTATAGCCCACACCCGCAGCGGCGGCAACTTCTTTGCCTCGAACCAACTCTTTTGTTAAACGGGCACTGCTTCCCCCATCCAACACCCCCGCCAATACTTCAAGTGCATACGGCTCCCACGACTTATCCGCAAATTTCAGTACAGGGGTGTGATATCCCATCATCAAGTAAGGAAGTTTTGCGGGCGCTTTCACTGTAATACGTTTTTCACCCAATTGAGGTGCATCAACGCGTGGTTTGCTTGAGATAATTTCACTGGGTTTAAGGGGCTCAAAGTATTTTTTAGCTAAAGCTAATACCGCTTGTGGATCAACATCTCCAACAACGACAACAACTGCATTATTAGGCGCATACCAACGCTGATACCAAACACGTAAATCAGACACGGCCATTGACTTCAAATCACCCATCCAACCGACAATCGGGTTCCGATAGGGGTTGCTCGTAAAGGCTGTTGCATAAAATTGTTCACGCGTCAGAGCTTGCGGATTATCCTCCGTACGCATACGGCGCTCCTCCATCACCACCTTAACCTCTTTAGCAAACTCCTCTTCAGGCAACAGCAACCCCCGCATTCGATCCGATTCCATTTTAAAACTAATCTCCAGGCGGCTCTTTTCCAACTGCTGAAAGTAAGCAGTATAATCACGACCCGTAAATGCATTTTCACGTCCACCATTCGCGGCAATGATTCGTGAAAACTCACCAGGTGCATACTGATCAGTCCCCTTGAACATCATGTGTTCGAGCACATGAGAAACACCCGTAATACCATTATATTCGTAACTGCTACCCACTTTGTACCACACCTGTGATACGACGACAGGGGCTCGCACATCTTTTTTAACAATAAGCTTAAGCCCATTATCCAGTAAAAATTCGTGGGGGGATTCCCCCGCATAAGAGGGCGATAGTAAGGAAAAAACAAAACCCAAAATAAGACAAATGCGCATTAACATGCTTTAACCTTTAGTTAAATTATAGTATTTATTATTTTATCACGACCGAAAGCATCCGGAATAATAGAGTAATACGATCTTTTTTTCACTACATTCTCGATACGACCTACAAATTTATATTTGCTAGCCGTTTACATTACTTCAGAGTGGATATTTTTCAGATGCATACAGAGGAAAGGGATGGTGGGTCGTCCGAGATTCGAACTCGGGACCATCGGATTAAAAGTCCGGTGCTCTACCAACTGAGCTAACGACCCATAAATAAGAAGCTGCGCATTATACCTGCAAATCAATAAAGAACAAGACCTTTTTTATAGTTTTGCACCACGCTGTAAAACCTTTAACCGTTTACTCGATATCGGATAAGCCGTTTTGAGTGTTTGAGCAAATAATGAAACCCGAAACTCTTCAATCGCCCAACGATACTCTATCACAGCACCCACTTTTTTTTCTGTGGTTTTATTTTTTTCTAACGCTTTGTAATCTGACCAAAAAGGGATAACTTCTAGGTGCAGAGAACGATCTTTAGTGACATTTATCGCCAGTTTTTCTAAGCGTTTTAATATCGCTTGCAGGTAGCGTGGATAGTGCTGGAGCTGTGACTCCGGTATTTCGGTGATGAAATGGGGGTAAACCAGATGGTTCAGTTGATCTTGCATATCTGCCATCGCGTCCATGCAAGCCAGTGGCGGATTTTTCAGCCGTTTTTGAATCTGGCGATAGTCCGTTAAAATTTCCTTCAACTGCTTGCATAATTTCACAGCGGCGCTGTGAAGCTGGCCACGCCGTTCGGCTAATAGTTTATTGAAAACCTCTTCTGTTCTAGGCTGTTCAAATACAAACAGCGAATCAATCACCGCCGAAATCAGATCACTTTTAAGCGCCTCACTGCGACCCATGTTTGCATACATCAAGCTGAGCTGCTGGATATCGGGTAGCTGTGCTTTGAGCTGATTCACTTCATCTGCCAATACATTGATCACCAGTTGGCGCAACCCTTTTCGCGTCGCTGCCTCTGCGATACCTTGATGGTCTTTCAAGCGCAACGTCACTTTTTTCTTGTCAACAACCAAGGCTGGATAAGCTTTCAGTGTCATTCCATTCACTTCAAGCTCGACAGATTCTGGAAGTTCACCAAAATCCCACTCGGTCACTTCATCTCGCTCAATGCTGTGCTGAGTTTGCGTTTCAAAATGTGTATCAGCCTGGCCAGAAAACTGTGCTTTCAGCGCCTCCAAATCCCTTCCCTCACCCAGCACTTTTCCTTGTCGATCCAGCACTCGAAAATTCATCACAAGATGAGAGGGCAACAACTCTCGCTGCCAGGCATCGGGGTTGATTTCAATCCCTGTGATTTTTTTCAATGCCACAGCGATGGATTCACTTAACGACTGCTCGCAAGGCGTGAGCACTTGCATACAAGCATCTGCAAAATTGGGGGCAGGTACGAAGTTACGACGAATGGATTTTGGCAGTGACTTGATTAGTGCCACTACTTTTTCATACAGCAAGCCAGGCACCAACCAATCGATACGTGAAGCATTGACCATATTCAGAGCAGCCAGTGGTACCAACAGTGTAATACCATCACTCTGACTGACGGGATCAAAGTGATATTCCAGTGGGAAAATGGCTCCATTCATAGAGAGATGATCAGGAAAGAGTTCAGTTGTAATCTGATTAGCATCATGCCGCATCAAATCCTGACGTTTCATCACCAAACAGTTAGGGCTCTCTTTCTCGGCCTGCTTGCGCCACTTTTCGAACAACGGACCGCTGTAAATTCCAGCAGGAATGCGTTTATCATAAAAGGCGTACAGCTCCTCTTCATCAACTATAATATCTTGCCGACGTGATTTGGCTTCCAGACCTTCGAGATCTTCAATTAAACTTTGGTTGTGAAGAAAGAACTTGGCATCGGTCAGATACTCACCTTCAACCAGCGCTGAACGAATAAAAATTTCACGAGACTCTTCTGGGTTAATCGAGCCGTAATTTACTTTTCTTTGTGGGTTTATCACTAAACCGTACAGTGTCGTTTTTTCATTGGCGGACACTTGGGCGCGACGTTTTTCCCAACGTGGCTCTGTGTGGCTGCGTTTTAATAGATGTTTGGCTTTTTGCTCGATCCACTGCGGGTCAATTTTGGCATTGGTGCGCGCATAGAGACGGCTGGTCTCTACCATCTCTGCGACCATCACCCATTTAGGGCTTTTGGAAAATAGCGCCGAACCTGGAAACAGGTGGAACTTGCGATTGCGTGCGCCCAGGTATTCGCGTGTTTCGGTTTTAAAGCCGAGATTACCCAACAGACCACAAAGCAGTGCGCGATGAATGCTATTAAAATCGGCTTCCTGCTGATTCAGTCGCATCCCCAAACTACGCACCACTTCTTTGACTTGTTTTTGAATATCCTGCCATTCGCGCATTCGTAAATAAGAGATAAAATTTTCACGACACCAGCGTCTCAATTTATTCTGGCTCAACTGCTTTTGCTGTGACTCAAAAGCACGCCACAAATTAAGTATTGCGATAAAATCTGAGCGTGGATCATGATGGCGGCGATGCGCTTCATCGGCTGCTTGCTGGCGATCCATCGGTCTTTCTCGTGGATCTTGCACGGCAAGCATTGCGGTAATAATCAATACTTCGGCGATAAAACCTTCTTCATTCGCAGCCAGCAGCATCCGCCCCAAACGTGGATCAAGTGGCAGACGAGAGAGCTGCCTTCCTGTATTTGTTATCTGATGGCGCTCATTCATTGCACCTAACTCAAACAACAGTGCGTAGCCATCTTTTATTAAACGCTGGTCGGGCACTTCAACAAATGGAAAGTCATCAATATGGCCAAGGCGCAGTTGCTCCATTTTCAAAATTACTGAGGCTAGGTTTGTGCGTAATATTTCAGGCTCGCTGAATTCTGGGCGATTCAGAAAATCATCTTCTGCATAAAGACGAATGCAAACGCCCGCACTCACGCGACCACAGCGCCCTTTACGCTGATCAGCTGAAGCTTGAGATACCTTTTCAATCGGCAAGCGCTGTACTTTACTGCGAAACGAATAACGAGAAATACGCGCCACACCGCTATCAATCACATATTTAATGCCTGGCACGGTCAGAGAAGTTTCAGCAACATTGGTGGCCAAAATAATACGACGCTGATTTCCTGAATGAAAAATACGGTTTTGCTCTTGCGCTGATAGGCGTGCCAACAAGGGTAAAATTTCAGTATTAGAAAAATTCTCTTTTTGCAGTGACTCAGCCGTTTTACGAATTTCACGTTCACCGCTTAAAAAAACCAGGATGTCACCACGTTCCAGTTTGGAGAGTGTTTTGACTGCATTAATGATGCCTTGCTGAAGGTCAATTTCTTGTTGATTTTCTTCATCGCGATCCTGTGGCGGCTGATATTGCACTTCAACAGGATAGGTTCGCCCTGAAACCTCAATCACAGGCGCATTATCAAAATGACGTGAAAAACGGCTCGGATCAATCGTCGCCGATGTGATAATCAGTTTGAGATCAGGGCGTTTTGGTAAAAGTTGTTTTAGATAGCCCAATAGGAAGTCAATATTAAGGCTACGCTCATGCGCTTCGTCAATAATCAGCGTATCGTATTGGTCAAGAAAACGACTGCTCTGAATTTCGGCCAGAAGAATACCGTCCGTCATCAATTTGATATAACTGCGTTCGCTGACTTTATCTGTAAAGCGCACGCGATAACCCACAGCCTCCCCGACTTCGCTTTGCAGCTCTTCTGCGATACGGCTGGCGACCGCACGCGCGGCTAAGCGCCGTGGTTGTGTGTGGCCAATCAAGCCTCGCGTACCACGCCCCAGTTCCAGGCAGATTTTGGGAAGTTGAGTGGTTTTTCCTGAACCTGTTTCACCACACAACACCACCACTTGGTGGCTTTTTATCGCTTCCAGAATTCTATCTCGACTTTGGCAAATGGGCAGCTCTTCGGGGTAATTTAAAACAGGGCGTTGCTCAATACGCTGCTGAACATCGAGAATCGAGGCTTGTAAATCTTGTGCTAATTGATTGATAGCATCAATGAAATCTGGATCTTTAGGTCGTTTGCGCAGTTGACGTAAACGACGAAAAAAGACAGGTTTTTGTGAGGAACGGCATTGTGATAACTGATCAAAAAGTGTGTTTAGGGAGTATTGCAATATTCTTAACACCTAAATAATAAAAAAGCGCATCGGTGATTATTTCACCAATGCGCCTTTATAACACGGCTTACTTTAAGGCTTTCTGAAAATTAGAAGCCATAAACCAGCGTTACAGCTAATTCACTGTTGGTTTTATCCGTCACATTCGCTGGAATTACAGAGTTATTATTCAAAGTTAACGAAGTTTTCATTGCAAGATTTCCAGCAACCTGTGCTTGCAATGCGCTGATGGATTTGGTCACTGTCAAATCTTTTCCAATATCGCTGACGAGGCTTTGTGAGAATAATGTTTTTTCAGAAATCTTCCAGAGCAATCGTCCACCCAAACGTAAAATAGCTTCATTTTCAGATTTGCTACCCGCAATATCAAACTTGCTTTGACGTGCACCTGGGCCCACTTCAAAATCCAGCACGACGGTTCTATTATCAATCACACGGTAACCATAGCCGACACTTTCAGTGGCTTGGTATTCATAACCACTGAACCGGTCATCTTCATAAGTGAGCACACCAAACAGATAGCTTTTTTGGTCAAGCTTATAGTCAACTTTACCCAGCAATCCATATTTTTCAGCCGTTGTGTTCACCTTATCCGCAGTGTTCAACGCTGCAATTTCAGCGGATGTGCGCCACTTTTCAACCTCACGGTTAATACCTGCTCTGGCATTGATTGAACGGTTTTCAGTATTTCCACCCGTCAAAAGCACACCCAATTCAACCTGACCTTTCCATCCTGTATCTTCAGCATTAAATTCTGTAAGGTCTACAGTAGGAGCCATTTCGTTACCGTCAATTAATCCATTTTCATCCGCAGCAATAGCCACGCCTGTCACAATAGACCCCATTCCCAAACCTACTGCAACTGTCAATTTTTTTAGTTTTTTCATTTTTGCTCCGTCTCTAAATTGAATTATGAATTAAAAGATCATTCGACCAAGACTCAGATGCATCAGCACACGCCTACTACCGCTCAAACATGTGAAGTTCCACACGTCGATTCAATGCGCGCCCTTTTGATGTACCATTATCAGCAACAGGGTTGGCTGGGCCAGCCCCATCAGCGCTGACATTATCCTCATTAACACCTTGCTCTACAAGATAATTCATCACAGCATAGGCACGAGTGCGTGACAGATGAATATTTAAGTCACGTACGCCACTATTGTCGGTATAACCTATAATTTTCATCCGCATATCGGGGTGCTGCATCAGTTGATTTGCGACTCGTCTTAATGATGCTTTAGAGGCGGCCTTTAATTGATCAGAGCCTGGGGTAAAATAGACACCATCAAGCACGGTGACTTTAGAGGGTAAAGGCGGAACGACTTTTGGCTGTGGAATTTTGCAGCCCTTATTATCAACACTCAAGCCTCTCTTTGTGGCGGGGCATTGATCATGGCTGTCATTGACTCCATCTCCGTCTTGATCTAATTCACACCCATCAAGGTTAACCTTAATTCCAACTGGGGTGTTTGGGCATTGATCAACAGAGTTCGGTACTTTATCTCCATCACTATCAAGTTCACAGCCATTTTTATCAACTTCGCTGTCATCTGGCGTATTCGGACATTGATCCTGAGTATCAGTCACACCATCATTGTCGTGATCAGCCAAGCAACCATTCGATCCAACAACTGTAGCATTCAATGTACCTGGACACAGATCAGAACGGTCAACAATACCATCATGGTCACTGTCGAGTTCACAACCCCATATATCAACCGCAACACCTTTTAATGTTGACGAGCAACGATCAAGATCATCCCAAACGCTATCTCCATCGGCATCATAAACAGGCAGTGGAGGGGGATCTCCGATCGGCACACTCAGACCAATATTAAAAATCCAATCTCCAAATTGCCCCACTCCTGATATGCTGTTACCGTCTTCATCCATTCGATAACGAATATCACTGCGCAGTTTGATCGCACTTTTAGTAATTTTGGTTGTAAAACCAAAACCTGCGTGACCCAGTGTGTTTGTTGAATAATTATTATTTAATTTTGTACGGGCAATGCCTCCGCCCACAACCAAATAGGGCGCAAAACTGGAGTCTCTAGTGAAGTAATAGAGTCCATCAAGTATCAAACCAAGATGATTAAATCGCCCCGCCACTTCTTGTCGTTTGATATTATCTGCAAAAAAGCCAACTTCCAGATCAATCCGACCGATCAATGGTTTTCCTAGCGTAACGCTTGAACCAAAACCATTTTTAGCTTGCCGATCATCAGCGGGCGCAATATAAAAGATCGAAGGCGCTAAGTACCAACGTTCACCCAGTTCATCTGCAACACCCCATCCATAAGGCAGTATCAGACAAAACATGACTAATATTTTGGAAAAAGTATTCATCCATGATCTCCATTTTTTTCTTCAAGTGGAAATCATGCACCGTATACACGATCTTCCCCAAAAAAAGAAAAACTAAACTCTGCTCCTTTTTTTCCTAGGCTCACAGTAGACAATACAGTGTCATCAGCACCACTTAAAATGGTTAAAGTACCATCTGTTGGATTCGGTACAAAAACATATTTAGCACGGTTATTATCTTTCAAAAAAGAGATCGGACGACGACCACAATCGGCCTCACCCACATCAACTTCTTTGATCAATTTCATCTCTGGCAAATTTGATGTATCAAATATCAACAGCTGAGATTTTTTAAGGTTATCTCGCTGTTCACCTTTTCCCGTGGCCGCCGTTGTCACATAAAGCTTTGATCCATCGGGGTTAAAGCGGTAAGTACTCGGATAAATATCGGGCAAATCCAGCACACTGATTACTTTTTGACTGACCACATCAACGACAGATAACCGTCCAATTACATGTTGGTTATCCGCTTTTCGATCGGCACCTTTACCAATAATAAAATGACCGTCTGGACTCAGCAACAGATTACTGCTCACCGACATTTCGATCGTGCTTTCTATTTTATTTTGCACAGGATCAATCACTGAAATTGTAGCGTAACCATTATTCAGACAATACAACTTACCTGTGGCAGATGAGTATTCCATGCCATGTGGAAAAGCACCATTAGGCAGACCAGACCCACCTTCATCATAGGATGCATCATACAAATTGATCGTATTGATGACTTTGAGCCATCGCTCGCCATCTTTCGGATCGTGACCCAGCACGGAGATAGTGCCATCTTTAAGGTTGCTGACAAAAGCATGTCGGGGCACATCAGGGGCTGATTCAGAGGGCGCTGTAAAAGCGGTCACATGATGCCCTCGCCCAACACAAATTACTTTTTCCAGAGCTGGACTGTCATCAGCTTGCTGTATTACTGTAACGCTGGAACCACTCAAACCACAATTAATTTCATCACAACCGCTTTTTTTATCGCCATCATTCATAAACCAGATACGCTGACCATCCGTATCACGATAAGCATAAGCGGGAAAAGCATCCATAGGTAAAGATTTTTGTGATGTAATCTCTTTGGATACAGGATCCATTAAAGTTACATTTCCAGAGCCATCCATACCTAGAAAAATTGCAGCTTTTGGTGACATAGTCACAGGCACCTTTATTGCAATAAATTCGTCGCCTGATTGTTTGACAATAGAGACCATTCCCTCTGAACCATCGCCTATATGACTCACTAAAACCCAGCCTTGCTCACCTACCATCTCTTGTATATCCTAACTTATTAATACATGGGTATACTCAACAACGTCCTGACCTGTGAAAAGATAACAGGTCAGAACGTGAGTATCATTATGGTGTTTCCAGCAAGTCATCCTGGTCTTCACCCTCTTTTTTCACAGGCATCAGATCTTCTTTACTGATCCCCATCATCAATATACTGCTGCTTGCAACATAGATCGAAGAGTAAGTACCCACAATCACACCCACCAACAAAGCCAGTGCAAAGCCGTGAATAATCTCCCCTCCTAAAACAAACAATGTTGCCAAAACCAATATTGTCGTCAAAGATGTTACCAATGTTCTAGAAAGCGTATGGTTTAATGACGTATTGACAATCATCTCTGAAGTCCCTTTACGCATCTTCCGAAAATTTTCACGAATTCGGTCATACACAACAATCGTGTCATTCAGTGAATAACCGATCACCGCTAAAATCGCTGCCAATACCGTCAAGTTGAATTCAAACTTAAAAATAGAAAAAATGCCAAGCGTAATCACTACGTCATGAATCAATGCTAATACTGAACCCACAGCAAATCGCCACTCAAAACGAAACGCAACATAAATCAGAATTCCCGCCAACGCCCAAATCATTGCAAGCCCGCCATCCTCTGTAAGCTCTTCACCCACCTGCGGACCGACAAATTCAACACGGCGCATCTCAACCTCATCAGGATAAGCTTGATGCAGCGCTCTAAGTACTTGTGTACTGACTTCAGTGTCATTCATGGATTCACGCGGTGCCAAGCGAATCAATACATCCGTGGATGAACCAAAGTGCTGAACAATCGCATCATCAAAGCCTGCGGCATCCAACGTATCCCGTACCCCACGTAATTCAACGGGTGCGTCATAACCCACTTCAATGAGCGTTCCACCAGTAAAATCAATACCAAGCTCCAGGCCACGGGTAAACAATGAAACCAGCGAGATACCTATTAATACCAAAGAAAAAGCCACAGCAAAACGTCGCTTTCCCATGAAATCCAATGTTATTTTTTTCATATCTATTAAATCAAACCTGTTAAATAGAGAGTCTTTTTACTTTACGCCCACCATAGATGAGATTAATCACTGCGCGTGTTCCCATGATGGCTGTAAACATAGAACAAAGAATACCAATAGAGAGAGTGACCGCAAACCCCTTGATGGGTCCTGTACCAAATGCATACAGTACGGTTGCGGCAATCAACGTGGTGATATTGGCATCCGCGATGGTTGCTACGGCTTTTTCATAACCTGCGTTGATACTCGCCTGGGGCGTGTTGCCTACTTTGATCTCTTCACGAATGCGCTCAAAAATGAGTACATTAGCATCCACGGCCATACCCACGGTTAAAACAATCCCTGCAATACCCGGCAAAGTCAGTGTTGCTTGCAACATAGAGAGTACCGCGATGATTAAAACCAAATTCAATGCCAATGCTAAATTGGCGACCAAACCAAAGACTCGATACCAGACGGCCATGAAAATCAGCACTAAAACAAAGCCAATCACAACAGATTGAAACCCCTGATCAATATTATCTTGCCCCAGGCTTGGGCCAATTGTACGCTCCTCAACAATTTCAATGGGAGTCGATAACGCGCCTGCACGTAGTAATAGTGCTAAATCACGCGCCTCTTCAAAACCATCCAGACCCGTTGTTTGAAAGCGTTTGCTAAAAACTCCGCGAATATTGGCGACACTGATCACCTCTTCTATTTTACGGCGAACTTTTACAAGCTCACCGTCAACCATCCGAGTTTCCACTTTATGCTCTATAAACACCACGGCCATGGGTTGGCCTAAATTATTTTTGGTGTTTTCACCCATTTTTTTAGCCCCTTTGCTATTCAAGGTCACAAATACCGCAGGTGAACCTGAATCCTGATCAAGGCCGGATGATGCATCAATGACTTGATCCCCCGTAATAATTACCTCTTTTTTCAATAAAACAGGGTCACCATTTCGCTCATAATAGAGCCTGGAGCTAACAGGAACGCGTCCATTAACCGCATCCTCCACATCATTTGTGGTATCCGCAAGACGGTATTCCAATGTTGCCGTTGCACCCAGTATCTCTTTTGCACGCGCAGTATCTTGAATACCGGGAAGTTGAACAACAATGCGGCTTTCACCCTGCCGCTGAACAATAGGCTCTGATACACCCAGCTCATTCACACGGTTACGCAAGGTCGTAATGTTTTGTTGAAGTGCGAATTCCTGGATCTCCTTGGCTTCCTGTTCACCCAGTTTGATATCCAGATAAAAATCACCCTCACGAGTCACTTCTTTTTGCTCCAGACCATTAAACTCTTTTTCGATCAATTCAAACGCTTGCTGACGTTTTTCATCATCACGAAACTTCACTTCCACACCCACAGATTTGATATATTTAATGCTGAGGTAGCGAACTTTATTGCTGCGTAGCAAAGCACGAATATCAGCATGATAGCGCCGCTCTGCTTGCTCAAGTGCCGATTGCATGTCCACTTCCATCAAAAAGTGTACGCCACCGCGTAAATCAAGGCCAAGAAACATTGGGTCAGCCTTTAAAGAGGCCAACCAATCCGGTGTTGCTGGAGCTAAATTAAGCGCGACGACATAACCATTACCGAGTGAACTTGTAATGATATCTTTCGCTTTGAGCTGTTCACCGATCTCATCAAAACGCACCAAAAAACCACTATCACTCACTTCCAGAGCTTTATGCGTTAAATTATTTCTTTCAAGTAGCGCTACAATTTTATTTTGTGTTTCATCATCCATCGGCTCACTGGATGACGAAATTTGTACGGATGGGTTTTTATCATAAAGATTTGGCAGCGCATAAATAAAACCCACCACAATCACAACGATAATAAGCAGGTATTTCCAGAGAGGATATCGGTTTAACATAATGTTCTTATTCTGAAAGGAGGCACTTCACAATCAAAGTACCTCATGAGTGAAAAAACCAGGCTATTTGTCTTCTTTTGTCGACAAACTTCCTTTGGGTACAGAGGAAGCAATAGAGTTGCGTTGGAGTTTTATCTCTACACCATCAGCCACTTCAAGAGAGATTGTACCGTCATCAATCTGACGAATTTTCCCCATAATTCCACCATTGGTAATAACCTCATCGCCCACACTCAAGCCTCCAACCAGAGTTTTATGCTCTTTTGCTCGCTTCATTTGAGGACGAATCAACAAAAAATAAAACACAACGAACAGAATAATCAGTGGTAAAAATCCTAGAAAACCAGGGTCTTGTGATGCCCCGCCTTCTGCCCACGCATTTGAAACAAACAAACTTAAAATTGCTTCCATAATATCCCCCAAAACTTATCTTCTAAAACAAAAACGACTGAAACAGCCAATACTTATATTATGACTCGAACTTTTGCCAGTGGCGGATTATGCCACAGTTGGCGACGTTTGACCGCGCTTGGCATAAAATTTCTGACAAAATAGCGCAAACTCGCCCATTTCAATCGCTACTCGAATTTCACGCATCAACTGCTGGTAATAGTATAAGTTATGAATAGTATTCAAACGAGACCCTAAAATTTCACGCGTTTTATCCAGATGGCGCAAGTAAGCACGGCTATAATTTTTGCAGGTATAACATCCACAATTTTTGTCAACGGGACGGGAATCATACTGATGAGAAGCGTTGCGAATACGCACATCACCATACTGGGTAAACAGGTGGCCGTTGCGTGCATTACGTGTAGGCATCACGCAATCAAACATATCGACCCCCAAGCGCACGGCTTCGACAATATCCGATGGTGTCCCTACGCCCATTAAATAACGGGGTGATTGCTCTGGCATATGAGGGTTCAACCCGTTCAATACTTTAAGCATTTGTTCTTTAGGCTCACCTACTGAAAGCCCACCGATCGCATAACCATCAAAACCAATATCCAGCAAACCTTTTAAAGATTGCTCACGCAAATCAGGGTACATGCCTCCTTGAATAATACCAAACAGTGCCGCCCCGTTTCCAGTATGCGCCTCTTTACTGCGTGCGGCCCATCGCAGTGATAACTCCATCGAATCTTTGGCTTGTTTTTGGGTGGCTGGGTACGGTGTGCACTCATCAAATATCATCACAATATCAGCGCCCAGTGCTTGCTGAACTGCCATTGACTCTTCCGGCCCTAAAAAAACTTTACTGCCATCAACGGGAGAACGAAACGTGACACCCTTTTCGGTAATCTTTCGCATTTCGCCCAAACTAAAAACCTGAAACCCCCCAGAATCTGTCAGAACGGGTCCTTGCCAATGCATAAAATCGTGTAGATCACCATGCACCTTCACTACATCAACACCGGGACGCAACATCAAATGAAATGTATTCCCCAAAATGATTTCTGCACCCGTTTCCTGCAACTCTTCTGGAGTCATGGCTTTGACTGTACCGTAAGTACCAACGGGCATAAAAGCAGGCGTTTCGACAGTGCCACGGGGAAAAGTCAAACGGCCACGACGCGCCGATTGGTCGCTATTTATCAGCTTGAACTTCATGAAATACTCGTAAAATTACTTTGTTATAAACATCGCATCGCCATAGCTGAAAAAACGATATTTTTCAGCCACCGCGTGCTGATAGGCTGCCATCACCTCTGAATAACCCGCCATAGCTGAAACCAGCATCAGCAGTGTTGATTCAGGCAAGTGAAAATTTGTCAGCAATGCATCAACGCTTTTAAATTCATAACCTGGATAGATAAAAATATCAGTATCACCTTGAAATGGTTCAATATCACCCCCTTGGGAAGCACTTTCCAGACACCGCACCGACGTTGTCCCTACGGCGACAATACGCCCCCCTCGCTCACGCGTTTCACGCACCTGACGACACACAGTTTCAGAGACTTCGGTGTATTCAGAGTGCATATGATGATCTTTAATATTGTCAGCACGCACAGGCTGAAACGTACCGGCACCCACATGCAATGTCACAAAGGCTTTTTGAATGCCCAGTGCCTGCAAAATTGCCAACATTTTATCATCAAAATGTAAGCCTGCCGTGGGCGCGGCCACGGCACCTGATTTTTGCGCATAAACAGTTTGATAGCGTGATTCATCAGAAGCATCATTGTCACGTTTTATATAAGGCGGCAAGGGTAAATGACCATATTGTTCCAAAGCATCTAATACAGGCCCATCAATAAAGCATAGCTCGAACAGATCTCCCGAGCGAGCGGTCACGTCCACATTGACATGCTCAGCCAGTATCAAACGTGCTCCTGGTCGGGGAGATTTGCTGGCTCGAACATGAGCTAAAACCCGATGTTCATCCAGTACTCGCTCCACCAACACCTCAACACGCCCTCCAGTTGATTTCTGACCCAATAGACGGGCACGCAATACACGCGTGTCATTAAATACCAGCAAATCACCTTCATTCAAACAAGAAGGTAAATCTTTAAACATTCGATCATTGGTGCTGCCACGCGCCCCATCCAAACAAAGTAAACGACTGGCGCTACGCTCTTTTAATGGGAATTGTGCAATCAACTCATCAGGTAAATCGTAATAAAAATCGCTACGGCGCATTCTTCGACAGATCGTTACTGGTTAATAAAGAGAAATTTTTTCATGTATAAAAATATGAATTATATTATTAATCTGGATTTTCATAAAAAATATAACTTGTTGAGTAATCACTGAACTCAAAATAGACTTTTTTCTCACCCACATCTTTTTGGTAGTTTTGATTTTTATCCCAAATGCCATAACCGTAGCGATAAGGCCTTGAAGTATTACCACTGGTACTCACTGCCGTTGTAATTTTATCGATTCCAATAAAACGTTTAACAAGCTTATCACCTGCATAAACATCCAGCACGCCATCCGTGCCCGTATAATTCTGAACAGCCCGACTGACCTTGTTTTGCATCTCCTGAGTGCAGCCCGATATAGCAACAAATAAAACCACGATTCCAAATATTATTATATTTTTCATTATTACTCCCCCTGAGGAACGTTCACGAAACAACTTGATATTATGTATCAGGAAGTATACTCACTTCAGCATCACACCTTCTGGAGAAATAGCCCTGACACAGTTTCTCCCATCTTCTTTTGCGGCGTAACACGCCTCATCCGCCAAACTCAATGCACAAGAGTCATTTTTACTGTTTTTATTGACTTCGACAACCCCAATACTCACGCCAATTTTAAATACATGCCCTTGCCAATCAAAATTAAGCGCTTTAACCGCATCAATAATTTCATGTGACAAGTGTATCGCCTTATTCATAGGACAATACATGAGTAACACCGCAAATTCATCCCCCCCCAATCGAGAAAAAACATCGCCCGAGCGCAACACCTTTTTAATTTCCTCAACAACCCGCTTCAATAGCGCATCACCTGCAGCATGCCCCCCTTGATCATTAACTGATTTAAACCTATCAAGATCCATACAGAGCAACGTGTGATTCTTTTTATCCATCTGTACCGCCACTAATGCATCCACAATACGATTACCAAACTCCCGCCGATTAAGCAATCCAGTTAATGGATCATGTGCCGCGGCCCATTCAAGCTCACGAGTAATGCGCCTGCGATGTGTTACATCTTCAAACACCATCACCACTCCCGTCACACGATCATTGCGACCTTTGATTGGTGCCGCTTCATATTCAACATCAATTTGGTTTTGACGGGATGTTATTATTGATGTGTTACCTCTTTTAAAAGAATAGGACTCACCACCACTTAAACAACGACGCACACCGTTATCAACGGGCGTGAGTGTGCCTGAATATACCAGCTTGAATACTTCTTCAATCGGTCGTCCCAGCACCTCACTTTTTTCACACTCAAGCAACCGTTCAGCCGCTGGATTAATAAACTCAACGACCCCTTTATCATCAGTCACAAACAGACCATCATGAATGGATGCAAGCATCGTTTTTGAACGTGCTTTTTCCTGAAACAACAAGGCTGTATTTCGACTTAAAGCCAGTAACGAATAAATAAAAAAAACAACAAACACAATCATCGACAAGATGATTATACTATGACTTTTTAACGAATCTTTTGCCAACCCTTCGTAATACGAAGGCAAACCAGTTAATAGTGTCTGTATATTTTGACCCATTAAAGAAATAAGGCTATCGGAAACAATCATATTGACATCTATAAAGTTCAATATCACCCTGGAGTGAAGAAACAACATCAGAGTCAGAGTCACCATACCAATAACTACAGGCCATATTAAAAATCGCATTAACAACCCATCCTAATTATTTCCTAATGTAGTTTAAAGTCTGCTTTTAATACATCCTCGCCAGTGTAACGTTTGCGCACAACGCCTTTCTTAATTTCAATGACACGTATGCAATTACGCCCATCATTTTTAGCGATATAACAAGCATCATCTGCCAGACTCATCACTGAAGAGTCGCTTTTACTATATTGATCAATACCGGTCACACCAAGACTGACCCCAACATTAAACCCCTGATCTTTCCACTCAAAATCCAACTCTTGAACAACTTTGATAATTTTATTCGCAACCTGTACCGAGTTGATTAATGGACAGTAAGTCAATAACACAGCAAACTCATCGCCCCCTAAACGGGCAAAAGTATCGCTTGAACGTAAAACACTGCGAATACTTTTCACCACCTGAATTAATAAAGCATCACCCGCCGCATGCCCCCCTGCATCATTCACTGCTTTAAATTTATCCAGATCCATATAAAGCAATGCATGGTTTTGTTTATCCAGCTGTGCGGTAATCAAAGCCTCAACAATGCGGTTTCCAAATTCTCGACGATTCACCAAGCCTGTCAACGAATCATGCGTCGCCGCCCACTCCAACTCACGCGCCATACGCCGACTGATGGTCACATCTTCAAACACCAACACCGCACCTGAAAGCTGCTGATTATGATCCAGTATGGGAGCCACTGAATGCTTAATTGCGATAGGTTCATTGGTTGATGTCACTAATGCGGTATGCTCTCCCTCTGATATTACTTCGCTGTTACGTAAACAAGAGCGGACACTATTTTCTACCGGTTGGTGCGTTTTTTCATTAACCAGATTAAATACGTGCTCAATAGGCTGCCCGACAACTTTTTCATTTTTATGTTCTGTCAACTTTTCTGCTGCCGGATTAATAAACTCAATCAAGCCACTTTCATTTATTACGATAACACCGTCATTAATGGATGATAGAGCCGTCTTTGATCTTGCTTTTTCTCTAAACAACACCACTGAATTACGACTCATGATGAACATAAAACAGGCAAACAGTAAAATAAAACAAATAGATGCTATCAACATTATAGATTGATACTTTTTTCTATCTTGTTTTAGTGATTCATTATATTTTTGGTACTCAACCAAGTACTCAATGGGGATCGTATTACTTTCAGTATTATGCTGCTTTACTTTCCAGACAAAGGCAATCGCTTTATTATATTTTGACTCTTCGTACGATTGCGCTTTCATGCCAAAATAAATCAACAATACAATCAAACAAGAAAACACAACTAACGAAGGAATCATAAGATGACGCATTAGCAAATACCATCCCAACGTTCACCTGTTAACAAATGCATTTTCACACTCAAAACTGATCTTTATTCATGGCCATTGTACGTGCAGTCGCTTTACCAATGATGCCAGAACTTACCAATTCCAATAGTGATTGGTCCAGTGTTTTCATTCCCACAGCTTGACCTGTTTGAATCGCGGAATACATTTGCGGAACTTTAGCTTCACGAATCAAATTACGTATCGCTGGAGTTGCAATCATGATTTCATGTGCTGCAACACGCCCGCCGCCAGTCTTTTTCAATAAAGTCTGGCTAATGACAGCTCGCAAAGATTCAGAGAGCATTGAGCGCACCATATCTTTTTCAGCGGCTGGAAATACATCAATAATTCGGTCAATTGTTTTAGCCGCCGAACTGGTATGCAATGTACCAAAAACCAGGTGCCCTGTTTCAGCCGCGGTTAATGCCAAACCAATTGTTTCGGGGTCTCGCATCTCACCCACGAGTATAATATCCGGGTCTTCACGCAATGCCGACCTAAGCGCTTCGCTAAAACCTTTGGTATCACGATGAACTTCACGCTGATTGATTAAACATTTTTTAGATTGATGAACAAATTCGATTGGATCTTCAATCGTTAATATATGTCCGTAATCTTTTTTATTCAGGTAGTCGACCATCGCCGCCAACGTTGTCGATTTACCTGAACCTGTCGGCCCTGTGACTAGCACCAACCCACGAACATTGTCAGCGATTGTTTTAAATATATCAGGACATTTCAGATCTTCCAGTGAAAGAATCTCTGATGGAATGGTACGAAAAACACCGGCAGCACCTCGGTCATGATTGAATACATTGACACGAAAACGCGCCAGCCCAGGCACTTCAAATGAAAAATCTGTTTCCAGATGTTCTTCAAACAACTTGCGTTGTTGATCATTCATAATGTCATACAACAAGCCTTGCACTGTTTTATGATCGAGTGCAGGAACATTCACCCGACGAACATCGCCATCGACACGAATCATGGGAGGTAAACCCGCCGACAAATGCAGGTCAGAGGCACCATTTTTGAAGCTGAATGCGAGTAACTCGGTAATACTTAAACTTTCCAAAACAATATCCTTTTGTTGTATGAACAAGTTTTTTAACGGCATTCGACAACATGCTATTTAATCGGTGATAAAATTACCTCAGTTTCGGGTTTCTCTACGCCATCAACCGTCGCACTGTTGCGCTCTTCCCACAACTTTTGATTACGATCCAACCACTCTTGTTCTGCTTCAGGCAAGGGGCCGCGTACAAGCGCTGTTTCCCACTCCCAAAGCGCTGAACGTGCACGGCGCACAAAGGGATCATCCTTTGGTGCCATGTGAATGTAACTGCGCATTGCGCCCATCGCCGCAGGTAGGTCATCAAGCTTTTCGTAAGCGACAGCCAAACCCCAATAGGCATTTTCTTGATAACCATTTAGATCAATAGCCGATAGAAAATAATCTCTAGCAATATCATAACGCTCCATACCCAATAAGATATAGCCCATATTGGAATGAGCTTCTGGCATATCCGGGGCTAACTCCAGTACACGATGCAATGTTTTAAGCGCATCATCATACTGTCTAGCATTGAGCTGCTTGGCCGCTTTTTGAAATTGTTGCTGTAATTCATCTTCAGGTTTGTCTACATTGCCCTTCAAACCTGATTTTTCAACGAGCATATTCTCCGACTTTAAATCATCTTTTTTATTAAAATCCGATAGAAAAAAAGTTAAAAAAATAAGACCTATCACCAAGACCAGAGCTATTTTTTTTTCAGCCATAAAGCTATATCACTCCTTTATGAGCAGCAATGCTGTAAAACGGCGTTCCAAAATAGGTGAAAAATGCAAATACAAAAATTAGAACAACCGCTGTCGCAGTAACATTCATAGGGAGGTTCCAGGTTAAACGTATATGAATAGCTAGCCCTAACATCAACCAGTTAATAAATGATAATGTTTCCAGTGTATCCCACGCCCAGTAACGCCCCCACGCATCTTGCGCCCACACTGCACCGGCAATCAACATCAAGCTATCAAATGCCATTGCCAGAATCATAAAGCGCCAGGCGTAACGATCCAGCACTTCATTCGATGGCAACGATTGCAGTCGTGCTTTTAACGCTGAAATATTTCGAAGTAAAATGATTCCGGCCAGACCTGTCGCAATCAGGCAAAAGGATAAAAACACCTTACCAAAACCAATGTGAACCCATAACCAGGGAGTATCAAATGTAGGGGGAAAATTACTCGGTCTCGGCTCTAGCGTGAGCACCCAAGTACCCAGCACCCACATGATGGGCAACACCACAACGGCACTGGAGCGTAATATTGGAAAGCGCCAATATATCAAGGCATAAATCAGCCCCAAGCTGAATAACTGACTCACGAGCAATTCAAACAAGTTCACAAAAGGGCCGTGCCCTAAATGTATCCAACGCACTGCCATTGCGATCACGAGCAATACAACGCCTGCTGTAATGGATCCCAGCACGATCATTTCATCACGCTGGCTGGCGATCATTTGTGGACGAAAAACCACAGAATAAATGGCCATAAATGTTGCGACTGCATAAGCCGCCAGCCCTGCCCATAACCACGGAAGTTCGCCTGCATATCCAATCATATTAATTTTTTATTAACCTTTTGCCAAAAATGAAACAGCAATCCTATCACTCCAATCACTGATGTAAAAAATAGCCAATGTAACGTGGGATCATAGAATACTTTATAGCCCATCCAGCTGGTCATGTATTCATAGCGTAATTGACCGCCAGGTAACTGTGCCATTTCTCCTGGTTGCAACTCAATACGCCGCTCGCCACTATTCACAACCAATATCCCTGTTGCTTTTTTAGCATCCAATACCCAATCACTGTTGGCATCAATCCCGGTACCCAGTCGTAACCAGAATTTAATTTCCTGCGCTCCGGGGGGCTGCCAGCGATTTGCTTGTCGATAATCATAAAGTGGATAAGGCGGCATATGCACTGTACCTGTGATTTTTGCGCCTTGATTAGGAATCCAGGTCATAATTGGGGCAAAACCTTTATGGAAACTGGTATAAAAACGGTAACCTTGAATCACTAATGGAACAGCATCCCCAAATATCACCGGCTGCCCTTCACCATCATTAGTGGGTAATGTGACTTGATTATGTGTTGGGCCGCGTGCAATACCTGGAGAGTAGCTGATGGTGTAATCGCCCTGAACAAATTGAACAGTTTCCAGAGCACTGCTGTTATGTAAAGGACCCTGGCGGATGTTGATTAAATCTTTAGAGTCAAATGCTGCGCCATTGAGCATTTCAACATGTGCATCAAAGTGGGTCAAACGACCGATGGCCGCAAGAATGACTACACTTAATAGGCCTGCGTGAAATACCAGCAGACCGTAGCGACGATTGATTCGAGGGTTGCTGATCATGGCACAAACCAGATTCAATGCCAAAAATGCCATTGGAATAACCAGCACCCATACGGGCATGTCGACAGGATTACCGTAGCTGAGAATTGCCCCCCCACCAAGAAGTAGCATTCCCACCAACGTCAAGCGGGAAGAGGCCAGTATCTTAATCATGGAATTGCGTTACATCCCTCGCTATTGGGGTCAGAAAATTGATTTGGGCTGCCTTTTTGCCCCGTCATCCAGTTCAATCCAGATTCACTGTTGCCTGGCACACCGACTGAGCCACAGTTTTCAGGCAGCCACTCACCACTTCGTGCGAAATTTTTCACTTTTAGCACAGCGCCATTGTAATAAGGGCCTTGGTAATAGCGATCTTCTTTATTATTTCTTACCTGAGTGCCCGGTGCCAAGCCCGCCTCTGGCCCCACATCATTCAAATTTGCAAGGAATGTTTTGTTTTTCCAGCCATGTGGCACGGCAACATGGCATAAAGAGCAACGAAAATTAGTCACACCAGTCAATGCTTGCACATGCCCACTGTGCAAATTTTTATTTTGAAAAGCAAAGTCGATACATTGAGAACCAGTAATTGAAGGTGATTGAACCTGAAAACCGCTTTCGCCGGACATCTCTCCACTGGACAGATCTACGAATTTTCCATAATCATTATAGTCATGGCATTTGAAACAGAGTGCATTAGGCGTGCCACCATTCGCGCCATCCCCTCCAGTTCGGTCATCCCATGCGCCTTTCAATATAAAGTTATTATTCGAGCCATGTGGTCCCCAGGCAAAACCGTTTTCCCCGCCCATTGGTTCAATTGAACCTGGCGGTGTATCTGAACCGTGGCAATCGGTACAGTACATATTTTGATTCCCCACATTCTGATTAAAAGGGGGTAACCAGTTATCTTTGTCCGCTTTACGAACTTCAGGCGTTCTTCCAGTGTCATTGACAACAGGGTGCCATGAACGATGATTATTGTCTGCATAATCGGGATGAGCGCCTGTAGGTGTTGGAGAGGTACCTTCGCCTTTATGGTCATCCGGTGACTGATACTCCATTGCTTGATCCGTATATTGCTCCATTGCGTTTGTACCTGGTGGTGTTCCCCCACGATAGCGCCCACCTAACATCGGTGGAGTATCATAAGCATAATTTGAATGGCACTTCAAACAGAGTTGATACTCGCGAGTTAAATGCTCAGACTCAACAGCTTCGCTGGCTCCAATACCTCCATCACCTCGCTTCACATCATAACCTGTTGCAAGTGAACCAAATGCAGTATTACCATATTTAGGCTCCACACCGAACACGCCACGCAACACACCTGATGCAATATTAGTAGGCGCAATATGTGTACCCCCTTCATCAGGAATAGCACCATCATCATTAAATTTACGTTTTTTCATAACACGATGTGGATTATGACAATCGGTGCACTCTGCATGGCGGTTACTTAGATCACCATGCCCTAATAATTCGCGTGACTCTACAAAGTCTTTACCTAGCTGAGTTCCGTTTCCTGTACCAATGGAATGAACTTCCACTCCAGCGGGCTGATCAATCGTTGCAATCGGCATTCGACGCAACATCGTTGTAAAATCTGTTTTGACATCAGGCACTTGAAAGCCCGTGCTTCCCTGGCCTTGCAAAACACCGCCATCTTTCGAGTGACACATATAACATGTTTCTTCAATCGCTGGGCCACCACCCTGCTTATATTTCGCCCCATTAAAGGCAATTTGCTCCTGTCCATCCGACCCTTCACGTAAAAGACGACGAGAACCTTCAACAGCATGTGGATCATGGCAGTTCACGCAAGCCCCTTGCCACACCGGCATACCTTGAGGAAACTCCCGTAATTCTGCGGCTGAACGTTCATAAAGTTCATCCGCAACCAGAGGATTAGCATGCGCTGAATTCACCCAACCTTCCTTTTTATGGCAACCCAGACAGATAATATCACCACTCTCATTAAAAGCACCTTCGGTTGGCGGTACTTGTTGAAAACGATTGGCTCGCAAAAATTTGATACTGACTTCAGAAGCATCATCAGTGACATGTGGGTCATGACAACTAATACACTCCACCTGGCCATCTTCTAACGGCAACTTAGCGTGGTTTCCGGGGCTACGTTCAGCAACCGACTGACCCGGTTCATTAGGAGCACGTAATTCACCATCTCTCAGGCTCAATGCACTATCATATGTAAAAGAGATCGGGTGATCATTTGAAAGATCGACACCCAAGCGACGCGTATAACCACTGCGACTGCCTTGATCACTTTCGTCAATCGACCCATCAGACTCCGTTCCGGTAAAAGAAATCGTTGGGTTTTCTTTGCGGTTGAGCACATTAACAGAACCTATTGCAATCGTACCATCATGACATGACAAGCAGAGTTTTGACTTACCTTCTGGCTGACCTAAATCAGTCGCATCCAGAGAGCTTGAGCTATAAGGTATATAAGAGCTGGTGGATAGCGAGCGATTCCACAGTGGCGCTTTAGGCAAATCAGATGCGCCATGAGGAGTATGACAGAACACACAGACCTGAGACTCGCTCGTTGCCTTCATGCTTCGCTCTTCATTACCGGGCAATCCAGGGATGGTTGATGCCGAAAAATTATGCTTGGTATTACTGACATCTGAAATAATTTCAGCCTGGGATGAAGCGCTAAAAAGAAGCGCGACCAGTAACAGCACCCTTTTCATTGTCACTGTAAAAAAAGGGTTGAATTGACTGTAAAATGAATCATAATTTCTTTTGTTCACTGACTTGCTCATCCAGACTTTTCATGGTTTATGGCACTACTGAGTATATCCAGCAATATTATCTTCTTCCAAGTATTGAAAAATAACAACGCGACCGTTAAACATATCTGCTATATAAATTCTGTTTCCCTGACCTGTCCAGACACCCGCAGGCAGATAAAACTGCCCGACTCCATGGCCACTGCCTCCAATGGGCAATAGCAGGTCACCTTCCTGATTATAGATCAGCAAGTGGTCATAATAAGACTCCATCACATAAATATGCCCTTTGGTATCGACTGCCACACCCTTAGGGCGCGGAAGATCGCCTACATAGAGGCCGCGTTTGCCAATAATTTTAAGCACTTTACCATTAAGATCAAGCACCTTGACTCGTGAATTGAATGTATCGGTGATATAGAGCTGATCATTGACAAGAGAGAGATAAGTGGGTGTATTGAGTGCATCAATCGTTTCACCGTGTTCTCCCCATGTTTCAAGAAGTACGCCATCAGAGTCCAGCACTTTAATTTTATGTTCGCGCACATCGGCTACATAAATTCGACCCGTTTTAACATGGCGAGCCATGCCCACAGGGCGAACGAGAACTTCATCAGCAAAAACTTCTTGTGGACGACCCTCATGATCCAGGCGAACAATCATGCCAAGCTCAGCATCTGTGACCAGAAACCCCCCTTGACCGTCTTCAACAATTGCAGAAGGGGCAATGAAGCGACGATTTTTCTCTGCCATTTCCCATACATCCAGCTTGCCAGCTATTTTATCAAAAACATAAATGGCCTGGCGACTGACATCAGTGACCAATATTCGCCCGTCACTATCAACCAGTCCATTTTGTGGCCGTTGGAGCACTTTAGGTTGGTACTTTCGAGATGTTAATCCCACCAGCCATTTAAAAGCCTGTACCGCAAAGTTCTGCCCATCCTCACTTGCAGACTGAAAATTTTCTTCGCCAATCAACTCGCCAATATAACGATAGCGTGCGGTTTCAGGCTTAGCGGGCCAAACTTGTGAAGTGGCACCATCTGGTTGAATAAAAGACAAGGTTGCGGGCGCTGTTGCACACCCAGATATCAATAAGATGCTTATAAATGTGACAAGAATGATCAACTGTTTTTCAAAAAGTTTCATTATTCAGCTAAAGGCTCCAGTAATCCTTCAGGAACAATACGCAGGACTTGAATACGTCTGTTTAAACTATCTGTTACATACAAAAAACCTTCATCCAACCACATATCAGTAATTCTGTTAAATTGGCTTGGGCCATTACCTGTTCCACCAAAGGTAGAAATCAACTCACCTTTTCTATAAATTTTTATTGTGTTATCAAATGAGTCGCTGACAAAGGTCTGATTATCCTCATCAACAACAACAGCCGTTGGAAATACCAGTGTATTTTTTTGAAAAGCATAACGAAAGCGACTATCCAGATTGACAACTTGCGCTCTTATGCCCATACGCGAAGTCACAAAAACACCTTCATTGCCTAAAGCAACAGAAGTCAATCCTCTAAACTCTCCTTCCCGATCTCCACGGGCACCGATCGCATCAATCAATATTCCCTGCCGATCAAAAACCAGAACATAATCATATGAACCATCAGCAATCAGCACAAAACCTCGATATTCATCAACGGCGATGCCGACCGGACGTGACATATTCAAATAGTCTTCAAATACCTGAATCAACTGGCCCGATTGAGTAAAGTGCAAAACGCGACCTGCACTGGAATCTGTGAGGTAAAAAGAGAGATCGGGTGCCACATAAATATCAGCAATTTCATGTTTAATATGCTTGCTTACACTAGGAATAAGCTGAAGCCGATCCAGATCATTATCATAGAGGTAAACGGCTTTATCTGCTTCATCAACAATATAAACATATTTGCCCCGTGCAGCCGCTGCTACAGGATTTTTAAGCAGTTGCTCTGCTAACCCTGTTAATCTATTTCCAGCACTTCCTCCATCAATGGTCGCCCAATTGATCAGGATTGACTCATTCGCTAAAGAAGAGAGCCCTAAACTATCTTCATCATTCAATAACAGGTCAGAAGATGAATCCGCCAGTTTATCAAGCACATCAGAACGTGAAGGTGCCGGCACAGATTCTGGTGCGGCAGCAATAGCCCATGCGGGGGGCGGCTTAGGTTCGGACGCACACCCTGCAAAAAAAAGCAGAGTAGCAAACAAAGCGCTAAAGCGAAACAACTCCTTGCCTAGCGTAGCAATTTGGTTTTTCGAGGTTCGGAATGACATCGCCCACAATTCATTGTTGGTGGAAAAGCAACTTTACCATGACACACCCCACAGTACTTCCCTTGCATAATTGCAGACATTGTCACTGGGTTTGCACCTTTTTCAGGAATAAATATTTTGGGGTGGCAATTTGCACAAGTCAGCCACTCTGTATGCTGTTTATGTGGATAACGTACAAATGGCATGGATCCTGTTTTACTAAAAATAACGTCAAAGTCGACTACCGTCATTTTTTCTTTACCGGAACCATCCAGCCCCATTCGTGGGTTAATAAGCCCTTTTTCAACAGCCTGTACCCAGTCAGTAATTCCAACCGAATCTCTTGGAAAGTCTTCCATTGCTTCGACAGGCGCTTGCAAGTTTTTTACTGCACTATTCGAGGGGTCATGAATACCATCTTTTGCCACAGGAACAATTTCAGCTTCCGTTTGAAAATGAGAGCCACGCTCTGGCAGCACAGGCACCAGTTTGCCCTTTTCATCAGCAGCAGCGAAGCCACCTGAAAAAATAGCAATATTTGCTAAAAGAACACTGGATACAAACTTTCCGAGACTTCGTTGAAGGTCATATTTCATCTGAAAATTCACTCTGAACTTTATTGACTCGTAGACTCGGTACAAACTATGTACCAACTCCAATCATCCGTAATGCACGTATTAAATTATCTGTTGCCGCTTGTAAAGCAAGAACGCCATTTTTATAGTCACCTTTTTTACCAAGCGCAACCGCTTCCCCTTTTATGGAGGTACTTTTTTTCACAAAATTATCCATCAATTTCAAAGTACCTGCGGCAGGCTGTTTTTGATCAATTCCTAATGGAATAAGCTCTTCATAACTTTGGTGACGTGCCAGCTCATACTCATACTCTTCTTGAGGTGTTTCAAAGTTTTTATCGTATGTCACTGTTTTAGCGTGGAGTATTTTATTGAGAGAGCCCGCGATTAATTGCTGGGCTTTCTGCAAATCTTTATTCGCCGCAGTATAATCACCTGAATTAGCCAGTGTCTTCGCTTTACTCACTAATCCAGAGAACTGGCCTTCATTCATTTTATCGCCGCTTTTGGCACCTTTAACATGAGTTTTATAGGTTTTTTCATATTTATCCACTTCATCCAGAAGCTCTGCATACCGTGCTTCCTGGTCAATAACAGACTCGGTGCTTGGCACCATACGCGTTGCATCATTCATTGTACGCAATGACAGATCAACTTTATCCAGTGCTTCAGAGTTTTTACCTGATTTCAACAAAGAACGGGATTCGGCCAGATAGTCACGCGCATTTTTCATGAGACCTTTTGCCTCACCATGGCCACTTGCTGCAATGCGTTTAACAGATTTAGAGGAGTCACTCAACATCATGTTTGCAAAATTAATTTTTTGTTCAACCTGATTGGAAGAAACAGATTTTTTTGTTGGCTTGCTAACAACAGAGCTTTTACGTTCTGACAAAGCATCAACATCAATTTTTTCGCCCTTATCAGCCACATAAATTTTGCCTCCCATATATTTATGGTTGACACATTGGTAATAAAGTACATCAGGTGTTTTTTCATTGGGTGTCAAGCTCACTTGGCCTTTATAAGTAAATTGACCTGTCACACCCTCTTTTTCTGCAATCGCGCCTGTACCCCACCCTTTTGGGTTTGTCGTCAAATAAAAATCGTGGGTCATTCCTGTATCAATATCAAAAGTGTAAGTTTGACCACGCTCAACAACAAAGTCTTTTCCCGGAACACCATTTACAGTGAAGCCTATATCCGTTCCTTGTTGATATTTTGGGTGACTGGAGTCTTTTTTCGTTGAACGAACAATAAATGTATTTTTATTGGCAGGCTGTATAATCGTTTCAGCCTTTATTGTTGTATCCTTCAGCGGAATCACTACAACTTCTTTGACTTCTGCATCTACTTTTTCTTCTATCTGGGGCTCTGTTTTTTCAACAACATCACCTACTTTATCCTTTAAATTACTACTCATATCAGGCAGCACTTCTTTGGTTTCCTTGATGCCAGAACCACACGCCGCCACACTAAAAGCCATCGCTACCAAGACACTCTTTTGCAACAGTTTTTTATTCATTAGTTCCCGCCTCCAAATGAGTCAGACATAGCTCACTACAACGATCCATGCTTAACCATCTGTAATTTTAAAGTTTTAATTATGATCCATTTTAATCTTTCAACACATGAGTTAAATCAACCTAGACTTAACTCATGTATTGATCTCAATTTCAAACCCGAATGAAAATTATTTCCAGGGGTTTTTGAGTGAAGCCTGACTCATGGGTGGCTCCCAATCTGCAGGTTTTGGTTTTGAGTGGCATAAGCTGCATGATTGCGTGGTAATTGGAAAAGACACTTTACCATGGCATACACCACAATCTTTACCCAACAAAATGGAAGACATATTAAACTGATTTGCATTTTGCTGAGGAATAAAAATTGTTGGGTGACAGTTCGCACAAGCCAGCCATTCGGTATGCTGACGATGAGGAAAGATAACGTCAGGCACTGAAGATTTAACTTCGCGCACAATATCCATATCCATCACAAACGCTTCTTCTGCAGGGTTAATTCGATCCCAACGAGGATTAATTTTCCCTTCTTCCAAAGTTTTCACCCAATCCACATGATTTCCGAATTTACTCGTTATGAAACCACTGAAAGCTTCTTTAGGTGGTTGCAAAACATGCGTACTGTCATTTGCAGGATCATGGATACCATCTTCTGGCGGCGCTGCATTAACATTTGCCTCTTTTTTAAGATTGCGGTTAAATGTATTAACTGCACTCACAGCGGCGACTTTGGTTGCATCAGCCTGATCCACACTTTCTGCTTGAACGTAACTTAATGGAGCAATCACTGCTAAAGCGAAAGCCAGAGAAATCGATTTTGTTTGAAAATTCATAATCCTCTCCTTTATTTGCTTTCTAGCGATTTATACGCAGGCGCAACTAAACGCTGCACTGTGCTGCCATGAAAATGTGTTGGTGTACCAGGGTTGCCCGAGTGACACATATTACAGTTTTCTACAGACCACGCGACTTCACCATTGTGACAAGCTCCGCAGAACTGACCGTCAATAATCTTCGCCATTGTAATTTTGTTGCCACCCGCTTTAAATTCAAACCCTAAATCGGCATGACATACTTTGCAACGAAAACGAATACGATGAAACCAGTGAGGAAAAACAGCAGGGCGCATACCCGCTGCATCAGAATAGTTATTTATAACCACATCGCCATATTCAGCATGGACATTCTGAGAACCTAACATCAGAACCAACCCTGCAAATACCCCGACAAAAGCAAATTTACTCATAAATTTGCGCAAGGGATTAAGTATCATTGAACACCTCCTCGTCAACAAAATAAAAAATACAATTAAAACTACACTTACCTTTTACAAACAGCCTACCAAACACTTCTTCTCTATAAAAAGCTGTCAGATTATGAAAAAAGATACCCCATAATTTGAAAGCCTTTCAGAACACTCACTGTTCCCTGCTGTAAAAGCTTTTTTCAACCAGAATTACCTTCCAGTTAAAACCGTCGAGCTAACCGAACCAGCATTAAATTGCTACGATCGCCTTCGCGATCAATAATTCGGTAACTTAAACTACAATCAAGCAAACCGATGCTGTAATCCAGGCGGTTATCCCACTCTGAACGATCCACACCATTACTTAATGACACCTTTGAAATATTCAGATCAGAGCGAAACCCTAAATTGGTTACTCCAAAAATGCGTTGGTGATAATAACCGATTTGACCTGATGTTGTCGCTATATTCTCAAAATCACCGTAATACTTATCATAATACGTATACTGTGTGGTCATCGCAGCATTAAACTCACTCCGACGATTCAATGGGAGCATTCCAGATAGTTGAAAGTTAAATAGCTGCTGCGCATTGCCTTGATCATCAATATCACGTCGATCTTCTGCAAACAGTCGCGCATATGCTGTCATCCATGTGGCCGATTTATTCCAGCCAAGGCTGACCGAATGATCAACCTGTGTTATTGCATCATCTTGATCACCAAATTGCTGGTTTTGATTGAGTGTCTGACTCAAATTCAGATTAAGATTGGATGACATGGGCGCAATCCATGATTTTTTTAAATTGTGCCCGACACGCCCAACAAGACGATTTTCGTCAACACCATAATTTTCGTCAACATTACTCTCTTCATTTCGCTGCATTGAACCCGAAGCAAACCACTGATAAGCCGCATTAGAAAAAAGATCATATAAATCAGACTGGTATAACCCACCCACACGTAAACTATTAAAATCACCTTGACTCAAGCCGTCATCATTCGCTCCCAGGCTAACACTAATGTCGCCCCTGAAATTTTTAGTAAACTGGTAATTTGCACCCCCACGAGCACTTGTCGAAAAAACACCGCCCGCATTATCAGTTATTTCCGTATCGATATCGGCAACTCTCACTCCACCACTTACGGTAAGCAAACGGCTTTTTGAACGCCATAACGCAAAACTGGACATCTGCATGGTATTCACAGTTGATTCGTCAGGGTCAATCAATGTCGGCTGCTGCAAGGAGGTATCAACATTAGATAGGCTAAACATTGAATCAATCGTCAATGACTCTGTAGGACGCCAGAAATGATCGACATCAAGCAAACGATTCTCTGTATTTCTTTCTTTTGTTTGCAAAAAACTTGTCGTTTGACTGTTAAGTGTTGTGGTTAATGTCTGGTTTGGAAAGCGTAATCTTGCTTCTAACCCTACATTTTGATCATCAAAGCGGTTTCTATCCGAAGTCCACTGCCCCTTACTGAAGCGCCCTTGAAAACGATGATTCCCTGCTGTAAGCCATGATTGGCGAAGGTCGAGACGGGTTGTTTGATAATCCTGCCCTGAGTCAGTCAGTAAATTATTATCACTTCGGGTATCCACTCGGCTATCACTTGCATGAAAAATCAACGAAAAAGGGACTTTGCTCCGTGGTAAAACATTCAAATTAAACTCTCCTGTTATAATTTTTGCATCCTTACTTTGCTGCCCAACACTATAATCAAACTCCTTACTATCAAGTGTCACGCTCAATCGCCCACCCACCGTAGCAAACCAGGGTTGCCACAAATACGATGAGGCTTTTATTGTGCCATCCAACTGACTACTGACCACTTTATCTCGATCAACTTGATCAGAAGAGCGATAATTGTAACCAACGCTGCCAGACAAATTCAATGGCGCACTTCCTATGGCCAAACGACCCCATAAAATAGTAAACAACAAAACAGATAGTAGAGCCGCACCACTCAATAATGACTGAAATGTTTTCCTGTTTATTATTGAGTTGATTGCCATACAGTCATTTATTCTATACTCGCCAAAACCACTTCATTCGTCGTGACTGGCGTTGCAGTACGCAACTTATTAATAAATTCGCGATACGCAAGCGCACGATGCTCGCGCAACCATAAATCACTTGCCCGCTCTTTAACGTCCACAAATTTATTCAATTTGGATGAACGCTTATCAAGCAACTTCATAATGGCCACCCCTTGCAACAAAACTACAGGCTTTGACACAGCACCATGAACCAACCCATCCAGCACTTTCTGAGCTTGTGGTGCCAACATCCCTTTATGTATATATCCCAAATCTCCGCCACTGGACGCTGACTCATGGTTAGAGTCGCGACGAGCTATATCTGCAAAACTAGCCCCACCTTTAACTTCAGAAACCAGAGATTCAACTTTTGAAAATGCCGCGTCCCATACCTCGCCTTTTGATGAAGGTGCAACCTTCAACAAAATTAATGAAATATGAAATTGCTCTGGCGTTGTAAATTTATCGGCATTTTGTTCGTAATAGCGCAGAACATCACTCTCTTTTGCAACGACACCATCCTTAATTTTCAAGCTTAGCTGCTCAATCAAACTCTTCTCTTTAAGTTCTTGAGCGACTGATTTTAACCATACGTCACTCTCCGATTGCCAGCCCCGAGCCTCAATGCGCTTTTTCCACTGCTGAATTTCACTCTTGATCCAGCTTTCGTCTGGAGCCAGATCACGTTTAATTGCCTCTTGAAGCAATAACTTGTTATCCACCATATCGGCCAACACCTCCTGACGCAGAGCTATTTTTTTCTCTGGAGAGACTGAACCATGGTAAAATTTTTGGCGAAGCTCAGCACGAAAAGAGGCCTGAAACTGTGAGACTGTAATTTTTTCGCTACCTACCGTTGCAACCACCGATGCTTCACTGATACCCGCATTGGCAGTGACTCCATTAGTATTTAAAAAAAATACGACAAGGATGCCTACAAAAGATCGCATCAATTTTCTTGAAAGTAGTTTCATAAGTTATTTAACGTGACAAGCCAAACAGACTGCACTACCTGAAGGAGTAATGCGTAAAAAAGTTGGATTTTCATCAACATGAGGATCATGACAAGAAGCACACTCGACATATGGCTGCGGCTCACCAAACCCTCTACCACGAGTCCCTACGCGCGTATAGAGTTTCATATCCGTTTTTTCATACTCACTCGTACCACCTTCTGTTGAAGTGTTCACCCACCAAACACGTGTCGTACCACTTATTTTTGTAACTGGGGGATTAAAATCGCCATCAACGCCTGGGCCTTGCGGATTCGCATTCGAGTACCCACCTCCGGCATACTGCACACCCACTGGGTGGTCGTTGGTTAAATCTTTACCCAGATTTGTTACGACATCAACAGGAATTGTACCATTTGTACTTCCAGCCAAACCGCTCCACGACCCAACAGAGTAGGCAGGTACATCCAGACCAGAACCAGGTTCATTGATCACAGAATCCATCGCTTGAGAACCATCATGACAAGACAGACACGCCAAAGAGACTGAGCCAATGGCCTCGATACCACCATCAAGTGTTGTGGTTCCCATTTGATCGTATGTAGCAAAAGCACCCGAATTTGTTAAATTACGATTCCACAAAGGAACGGCTGCCTCACTATTACCCGCGTGAGGTGTATGACAAAACACACAAACTTCAGCTGTGCCACTAAAGTTACTTGAGCCACTAATGCCCGTGCTACCTAAGTTGTGCTTGGTATTCGCAACACCCGCACTACTCAGGTGACTCGAAGCAAGCATGACCCCAAATAACAAAAAGGAAGCTTTTTTTTGTGGCTTAATAATTTGATCTATCCGCAATCCAACACACCTTAAAAGTTAAACTATGAATGTTTTACGGCAAACGACCCTGCGCAAAGCACGCTGATTGCCCATTAAACTTCTGTGCCATACATCGTAAAAACTCTACCGTATCCATGTTTTTTTTTCAATACAAATTAAGTGAAAAGTATCTATTTCTATCGACTCTCACTGACAATCTTCCTGACATTATCGGGAATTCCTGAAAAATCCAAAGTTTTTCAGCTATAATTTGCTACACAAAAAATCATTATATTTTAATACAGGGTCACCACAATGAAAAAAATTGGCGCACATGTCAGTGCTTCAGGCGGAGTGCAAAATGCACCTCTGAATGCAAGTAAAATTGGTGCAAAAGCCTTTGCGCTGTTTACAAAAAACCAGCGTCAGTGGGCGGCCAAACCATTAACTCACGAGCAAATTGATCAATTTAACATAAATATGGAAGCCGGTGGATTTCATCCGCAGGACGTATTGCCACATGACAGTTACCTGATCAACCTAGGGCACCCCGATGAGGTTGCACGCGAAAAATCACTGAATGCATTTATTGACGAATTGGAACGTTGTGAACAGCTCAGCCTGCCCTACCTCAATTTTCACCCTGGCAGTCACCTCCGAAAAATATCAGAAGAAGCGTGCCTTGACTTCATTGCAGAGTCGATCAACCGAGCCATTGATGTAACCACTAACACCATAGCGGTCATCGAAAATACATCAGGGCAGGGTTCAAACCTGGGCTATCGCTTCGAACACCTCGCACATATCATCAACAAAGTGGAAGATAAAAGCCGCATCGGTGTGTGCCTCGATACTTGTCACACCTTCACGGCTGGTTATGACCTTCGTACCCGCGCATCTTATGATGAAACAATGAATGCATTTGAAGAGATTGTTGGTTTTCAATACCTGAAAGGGATGCATATCAATGACTCAAAACCCGATCTTGGCAGCAGAGTCGATCGGCACCACAGTATCGGTGAAGGAAAAATAGGAGTTGAGCCTTTCAGGTTTATTATGAACGACCCACGCATGGATGACATGCCATTAATACTTGAAACCATTAACGCCGATATCTGGCCACAAGAAATTGAACTGCTTTATAGCATGATGAAACCAGAAAAATAACATAAATAAGCCCCCAACAAAGGGGGCTTACTATACTTTAGAAAAAAACTACATCATATTCGGCAGCACCATCGGTGTTTCAGAATTTGAGCTATCATCCATCACTGGAATCGGGCCTGCGCCATCACCGATACCATTATCAGGCTCAACCGGCATCATCACTGATGGCTCTGAACTATAACCCACCACCATGATTTCAGCTTCAGTAATCTCTTCATACTGAAAGGTAGAGCTCCCCTCTTCAAAAGCAATGAGATATACCATTGCTGTATCAAGCTGACTCTCCTCACCCCAATAATGAAAATTTGAATTTTCACCATCAACCATTCCACCGCCAATCATATTGTCAAACACTTCATGAATTTCATTTCCAGAAATCGCCTCAGAAACGATGATGTACTCGCCCTCATTCACCAAGCCTGACACCGTAATAGCAACTTCAAAAAATGAATTTTCAATCAGCTCAAGCTCATCATCGTCCATATAGAACTCGTTCTCTTCAAAGGTAAAGTCTGTAATTGGCTCGTCCATTGGCATAGGCAAAAGTGTCATATCACTAACACCTTCATTCCAATTCTCCTCTTGATCACAAGCTGTATCACACCATCGATACTTCAACATGTTACCTTTACCATCAAAAATTTCTTCAGTATTAAATACGAACTCTTTCTTCTCTTCCGTCTCTTCTTCCACAAGTGCACTTGTAAACAACAAACTCTCTGTTCTCAAAAAGCCGCCACTATCACTGGCACGCCCTTTTGAAGACATTTTCATCGTAAATTCCGGCATGAAATCATTCTTATCAAAACTGATATTAACTGTGCCCTCTGGATCGCTCTCTTTTTCACTCAAAGAGATCGTTGATAAAAATCCGCCTTTACCAAACTCTTCACCCATATCAAAACTACTTTCATCACGAATCGTGACTATTTTTTCACCGCCTTGATCTAAATAACTAAAAGTATACGAATAGCTTGATTGATCATCTTCATAACGAAAACCACTTTTCACACGTTTTTCATCAGAAGACCAAATCACAAAGAAACGTTCGGATTCAACAACAGAACCAATGAACTCAACAAGCTCTCCATCAACACTTTCCATAGTTGTAGATATAGGCTCCATATAAGTGGGCTCTATCTCAACTTCGTATTGAAACTCTTCATCCGCACCATACTGAGTATAGCTAATTGAACCCAGAGGAATTACATCACCCACAACAAAATCGGGCTGAGGTTCACCGACAACTGGATAATCTTCACCTTGCGGCTCAGGCATGACTTGATAGTCGCCCTGCGAACCATCGTCGACCAAATGAGGCTCTGGCACTGTCTGCGGATCGACTGCCGCAGTGCTTACACCCGAACTCCCACTTGAAACAAGGTCAGGACCATAAAGAGCACCGCCATAAATATCACCGTATTGGTTATCATATAAATCATCAATGCGTCTATTAATTTCATCATTCGCTTTCACCAATGCTTCGGTTACTTTGAGTGATATTTTATTTTTTGGAATCGAACATGCTTCACCCAACGCTGTTCCGTCACAACGGGATTTAATATCATCCCAAACGGCATCCAGCATCAAAACTTCACGTTCTTGCTCCAAACGACTCCGTTCAACAGAAAATGCAGAGTCTTTAATCATCAAGTAACCAAAGCTGACCCCTTGCCCTTGTCCATCAGAACCAAGAGGAATTGGACCAGCTCCATCCCCAATACCTCCATCAGATTCAACAGGCATCATCACCACAGAACCGTTCAATGCACGTACATTTGAGTCAGTTTTCTTTGTGAGCAGTGACTTGGGAATATCAATACTTCTTTGGACAGGTAAATTCTTTAACTGGTAAGCCTCAACATTATTCTCCCCAGGTGAATCAGAATTCCCACCGCATGCGCTGAGCGCGAGTGCAATAGAACTGACCAAGATGGTCTTTTTTAATTTTATTTTACTCATAATCAAACCCTTTCTATTCAATAACGAAAAAATATTTAAAATCACCTTCATGTAATGAATACAACAGCATCACTTCGCTTCAATTCTACAAATTCATCCATTTCAATAATATGTCATATCGCACTGTTTCCAGTACACTTTCACTCTAGTCGCTCCAAGGGATGCAAGTCCATTGAAAAAATGTATCACTATGTAGTTTTGAGGAATTGATACACTCTGATACAAACTGGTAAATTGAGTTGCGTCAAAATAGGAATACACCATTCACCTGGATATTATTAAAGTATGAAAGTTTTTATTGGGATACGTTCCATCGTATTTCTTGTTTGCCTATTTGCCACCTCATATCTCATAGCAGCAGATATCGCCCATGATGTACGAAGCACGGAAACTCCTCCCCATACAGAAAGTGGCGGATTTATCGAAATTGGTTTGAAGGCATCGACAAAGCGTAACCCGATAGAGGCTGAAGGCGATCAAGCTGGATTCTCATTATTACTTGACGGCAGTTTTCAATGGAGAGGGCTATTCATTGAAGTGATTGAAGACTCTTCAACACTTTTCACCGCAGGGTACAACGCTTGGAATAATAACTACTGGTCGCTCGATATTGTTGTAAGCCAAATTTATGATGACGATATAGAGTATAGCAGCTTCAAAAAAATTGAAATATTTGAATTTGAAGGTGGGCCACCAGAGGAAGAGATTGATGGCACTCAAAGTTCAACTGAAATTATAGAATCTAACTTATTCACTGACGAAACCCTTGTTGATCGTTTTAAAAACTTGCGTGACAGGAACAGTGGTTTCTTAGTCGGAGGCAGAGCTACCGCCTATTATGGAAACTATATTTTCCAATTCGGATTACTCACAGACATAAGCAGTCGACGTAACGATATTGTCACTTCAATAGAGGCAGGACGAAGCTGGCAAATACGTAACTGGAACTTATACACACTAGGCCGTGTTCGCTATAATACTTATAAAGTTATTAACTACTATCTGGATCTGAACGATCCGCAAAAAAAGACCGAAACATTTTATTCTAAAAATAGAGCATCCATATTGGCATTGAAGGTAGGTGCAGCTCATCCGTTAACTGAAAACTGGCTGTTTAGATGTTCACTAGAATATAAAGCACTTTCCGAAAGTTTTTTCCAAAGCCCCATGATCACGACCCGTCGTGGCACATCTCTCTCCACATCAATCAGCTATGTTTTTTAATCATGTCGATGATTAAACGAATAACCCGATCGACAATCTTAAGTGCAATACTGATATGTTGTGTATCAATAAAAACTCACGCGGCCGACATCAAACCTTCTTTGAAAATAACGCCTGATCGCTGCATTAGTCTGCATAAAGGCCAAACTTGCTATCAAAAAATTACAATCCATTGGCAATCTGCCATCCAAGCCGATTATTGCCTGTTTCAGAAAGGGATTGTTTCACCATTACAATGCTGGAAAGCATCCAGCAACGGTGAACTTAAAATAGATATTCAGTCAACCAAACCCATTGATTATGAGCTGCGCCGTCAGGGTGAACATTCACCTTTCGCAACTTCATCTCTATCCATTCACTGGGTGTACAAATCAACCAAAAGACAAAAAAGAGGGTGGAGGCTATTTTGAAACCCATGACAGAAAACGATATACCACATATTTTAGTGGTTGAAGATGACCCATCGCTCAGCGAATGGATTGGTGACTATCTTGCATCTCAAGGTTACAAAGTCAGCTTTACAGATCGTGGCGATGAAGCCGTTCGTTTGATTAAGGATGACATACCCGATTTAGTGCTTCTTGATGTCATGCTACCCGAGCTGGATGGGTTTGAGGTCTGCAAACAGGTGCGCGATTTCTATCAGAATCCGATCCTGATACTCACCGCTCGCACAGAAGAGACAGACGAATTATTAGGGTTTGATCTCGGCGCTGATGACTACCTGTCAAAGCCCGTTAAACCACGTATTTTATTAGCCAGAATCAGAAGGTTATTAAAACGTGACGAACTGAATCAAGAGGTTTTGCAAGTTCTCCAGTTTGGCCATTTAAAAATTGATGCCACTTCAAGAACTGTCATTTTTATGGGTGAACGACTGGATCTCTCCTCCAATGAATTTGAAGCGCTCTGGCTCTTGGCTTCAAATGCAGGTGAAATAGTCAGCCGAGACCACCTGATGCAAAGCCTGTTAAAACTGGAGTACGATGGAGTCAATCGAGCCATTGACTTGATGATTTCAAGATTACGGAAGAAACTTAATGACGACCCCTCTAAACCCAGTCGAATAAAAACAATAAGAGGCAAAGGCTACCTGTTTGCAACCGATGCCTGGGACGATGCATAAACTTACTTTATCACTGTTGATGGTCGCCATTATCGCAACTCTGGGTCTAGGTTGGGCATTAGATGGCCTGTTTGAACGCTATTCAAATCACTCACAAGAAGATGACCTTACCCCTTACCGTGAGACCGGGATCAGCTTGGCAAAAATGATTGATCTTCATAAAAACTCAAAACAAGCCATTGAACAGATCAATTCTGATCATCACCTTGAGTTTTCAGTGAAACCATTTTCAGAATTTTTGCTACCCTCAGAAATCAGTACTGAGTTTACTCAGGGACGGCCACTTACACTGGAATCTGACGATAGTTTGACATTGAATTTCTATCTACCAAAAAAACAACAAGTTTTCACGATAGCACTCCCCGCAACATCACAAACCTCCAATGAAAAGCCACTTCGCTTGTTTTTTACCGTAATTTTTTACGTGGGTACTCTGATGCTACTACTACTTTGGTTATATCCATTAGTGAACCATCTCATCAAACTCAAAGAAGCCGCAAAAGCCTTTGGCAAAGGCGACCTTGATCAACGCATTTCAACAAATTCAATCTCCTATATTTCAGAAATCGAAATTGAATTTAATCGCATGGCTGGACAGATCCAAACATTGATCAGTGACAACAAACTATTAGGCAGCGCAGTCTCCCACGATTTACGCACACCTTTAGCACGACTTCGATTTGGCATTGATGTTTTATCAGAGGTTGACGACCCAAAAACAAGAAAAAAATATCAGCAACGTATCAGTCAAGATGTTGATGAGATGGAGTCTCTGGTTGAAACACTGCTCGACTACACCAAACTGGATCAATCAATGGTTAAGCTGGAAAAAACCGAGCTAAACCTTGAAACAACCATAAATTCTTGCCTTAGCAAGGTGGCGAGCCAATCAAAAAAAATAGAGTTTGAGCATCCCGCTAAAGTAGTGACTATTGTCGGCAATGAACGCTACCTCTCCATGCTAATCAACAATATTATCCAGAATGCACTCCAATATGCTGATCACCATATTCTTATTTCAATAACAGTTAGAAAAGATCACACTCTGTTAGCGGTCGATGATGATGGTGAAGGCATTCTGGAAAGTGAACGGGCGCAAGTTCTTAAGCCGTTTGTTCGTGGAAGCCTTGCTAAAACCAATCAAGGATATGGGATGGGTTTAGCCATTTCCAAACGGATTACTGAATGGCATGGAGGTAAATTAGTGATATTAAACTCAAAAAAATTAGGCGGCGCTAGAATTGAAACCACATTTCCGATTCAGACCACTCACACTCAAAAGTGACTTCCCCGCAGCGAGCTGCGGGGGAGAGCAGCCCAACAGGTTAAATTTTAACGGCCTCTACGCCCTACTTTAGGAGACTCAAAGTTCACCTTTATAGGCTTGCCATTAAAGTCTTTTCCATTAAGGCCTGCAATCGCTGCGCGTGCCTCATGACCTTCCATTTCAATAAAACCAAAACCCTTGCACTGCCCAGAAAAAACATCAGTAACAAGCTTTAGTGAGCGTACAGTTCCAAACTCAGAGAATAGAGCTTCAAGCTCTTTTTCAGTCGTACTCGCTGGCAAACTTCCAATAAATAATTTTTTCAACTTAATTTCCCTTCATAAAAATAAGGTTTAGCGATGACCACCAAGCCAAAAACAAATAACCCCGCCAAGACGGGGTTTTGCATATGTGTATTAGTCTATCAAATAATAAGAGGTTAAATCCAACTCGTGATCAAGAAGAAGAATTTCGGCGTTTTCCTACTGCTTTTTTATTACGTTTACGTAGCTTCTTTTTTTTATCTGCAGCTGTTTTTTTCACCTTGTTTTTTTTAGGTTTTGCTGCCTGACCAGACGCTTTAAGCTTCTTCGGCCCAGTATACGCTGCTTTCAGCCCTTCAATCACTCTGGGTTCAAATTGATGTTTTAGATAACGCTCAATACTCGCCTTCAAATTCCATTCAGTGGATTTGATCAGCGTGATAGCTAAACCTTTATTTCCACCCCGACCGGTACGTCCAATACGATGAACATACTCATCACCGCGCCGCGCCAAATCAAAGTTGATGACAAGGTCAACCCCTTCAATATCCAAACCACGAGCCGCAAGATCCGTCGCAACCAATACATCGACTTTACCATCCCGTAGCATCGACATCACACGGTTACGCTTCACCTGATCGACATCACCGTGAAGCACAGCAACATGCCGCTTCAGACGAATCATATTACCACTGAGTTTATCCGCATGAATGCGGCTATTAACAAAAATCAGAGCCTTATCAAAGGTTTCATGAGCCAACAGCCATAATACCAACCTCAACTTATGACTATCATCATCCGCCAAAATCACCTGTTCACAGATATTGCTATGGGCGCTTCGCCCACCGCTCACGTTCAATATTTCAGGCTCACGTAACATCTGTTTCGCAACCGAAGGCAGCCATCTATTATTGAGTGTCGCAGAAAAAAGTAACGTCTGACGGTTCGGGTTAGAAGCCTTAACAACATTCAACACATCATCACTAAAGCCCATATCCAGCATACGATCCGCTTCATCCAGAACCAATAGATCCAGCGCTGAAAAATCAACCGTGCCTTGCTCCATATGCTCCATTAAACGTCCCGTCGTCGCAACAATAATCTCTGGGTTATCAAGTAATTGTTCGAGCTGTGTATCAATACTACCTCCACCACAAATCAAAGAAGCACTCAATTTGGTGTGTTGACAGAGTGCCTGACAACTTTCAAACACTTGCTGTGCCAATTCACGAGTGGGCAGTAAGATGAGCGCTCGACAACCAGCATCAGGGCTTGATTTACTCAAAAGATGGTGCAACACGGGCAGCAGATAAGCGACCGTTTTACCACTACCGGTCTCAGAGCAAACCTGCAAATCAAACCCTTCCATGGCCAATGGAACTGCCGCAATCTGAACCGGTGTCGGCTGGTTAAAATTCAGGTCTTTAAGTGCTTTGCGAAGAAGACGATGAAGAGAAAAATGAGAAAACAACGGTGAACCTCTGCGATAAAATGTGTCGCTACCTTAGCAGAAACAGCAAGAAATGATCATAAAACAATCACGTTTTAATGTGCTTTTTTACCTTAAACTTACCCGCATCAACAGACGTCACAACCACAGCCGTTCCCTTAAGTAGTTCTTCTACATCTGAATCGAAATCAAGTTCCACTTTCCACTCAATTCCTGAGTAACGCGTTTTTCCAGGTAGCGTCGTACTAACACCCTCATCCAAGCGAAACTTTAAACCGATCAGATCACTGGTATTATCTTTCTCAGGAGCCTTGCTATTATTTTGTAATTTCATAAAAGGCTTCCAAAGCGCAACTGAAATAACCACCGAGCTCACCACAAAGGTCGCAGTCGTTGCAACCCACGTTCCAGGAACGATTCCAAACCAAACCGCCCCACCCGTTACTAGGGCTGCAAAACCAACAAATAGTACAAAGCCGGTTGAAAATCCAAGCGCCAATGCTTCCACTGCCAGCAAAATGAAACCTAGAATAAACCAAAAATCATCAATATTCTTGTCAAAAAACTCGATCATGATGAAGGCTCATTTGAACTTGAGTAAGAAGAAAAAGCTTTGCTTTGATTCATAGCACTGACTATCGCCACAGCTTCTGCCACTGTAGAGCCTGTTTCACCGGACTTTCCATCCATCAATACAACGGTTGATTCTTTTGCGATCTCTTTTTTAGCTTCAATTGCCAACGTTGCCAGATCCAGTTGCACAGCTTTTTGGCCGGAAGCAGAATCAGCCGCTGCTCCGATGGTACGCAACTCCATCGCCTTCGCTTCAGCCACCAGTTCAATCGCCCTGGCCTCACCTTCAGCCATAAGTATTTGCTCGGCTCGATCGGCTTCTGCTGCCAATACTTTTGAGCGCTTATCACCTTCCGCCACATTAATAGCCGATTGGCGCTCACCTTCAGATTCCAATATTGTTGCCCGTTTGTCGCGCTCTGCTTTCATCTGCCGTTCCATCGCTTCCAATACACTTCGTGGTGGCACCAAGTCTTTAATTTCATAACGAAGCACTTGAACACCCCAAGGCTCAGCGGCTTCATTGATCGCATTTACAATGGCAACGTTTAATTTATCTCTCTCTTCAAAAGTTTTATCCAGCTCCATTTTGCCAAGCTCAGAGCGCATGGTGGTTTGTGCCAATTGAATCACTGCAAATGTGTAGTGATCCACACCGTAACTGGCTTTATAAGGATCAAGCACTTTTAGATACAAAACACCATCTACTTTCAAACCAATATTATCTTTGGTAATCGCCGATTGACCAGGCACATCAATCGCCTGCTCTTTCAGTGTTCGGTTATAGGCAACCTTATCAATAAATGGAATGATAAAATTGAGCCCCGCAATCAGGGTTCTATTGTATTTACCAAACCTCTCGACAACAAGGGCTCGATTTTGTGGAACAAATTTAATGGATGTTTTCAGCAGAATAATAATGATGACTGCCAAGCCAATCAAAAAAGTAAATGAATCCATTTTTCTCTCCTATTTTATAGAGTCGATAGTGTCAATATAAAAAACCAGCATTACTTCATATGCGGATGAATCGTTTGCAACATCCCTTTAAGCATTTTGGCATTTCCTGCAACAATATCGCCCGACTCCATAAAGTCGTGGCCGCCATGTAAATCTGTGATTAAACCACCCGCTTCCTGCACAATCAATACACCCGCAGCAATATCCCAAGGTTGCAAGCCCATTTCCCAAAAACCATCTAAACGACCCGCAGCAACATAAGCCAAATCTAATGCGGCAGAGCCTGGACGACGAATACCCGATGTTTGAGTAATAAATGACTTAAGCATGCCTAAATAGCTATCAAGACGACTAAAATTCTTATAGGGAAAGCCTGTGCCCAGCAACGAACCGGATAAATTGCGATGGCCACTCACCCTAATGCGTCGCTCATTCATATGAGCACCACCCCCTCGAGTTGCAGTAAATAGCTCTTGTCGCATAGGATCATAAACCACTGCCACTTCTAGACGGCCTTTATATTGAAGTGCAATTGAAACAGCAAATTGTGGAAACCCATGGATAAAATTGGTTGTACCATCCAATGGATCAATAACCCACAGATAGTCATCACCCGAGTGGCTACCACTCTCCTCTGCCAGAATGGCATGATCCGGATAGGCTTTTTTAATCACATCAATGATTTGTGATTCAGCTTTATTATCAATCTCCGAAACAAAATCATTTTGATCTTTCATAGTAATTTTCAGTCGATCAGTTCGATCAACAGCACGGGAAATAGTATCCCCCGCTTTACGAGCAGCACGGATGGCAATATTCAGAGTCGGATTCATTTAGATAATTCAGTCAACAAAAACACATAAGGATACCACTTTTCAGTATTAAAAATACTGAAACCCTGAAGAGATGTAGATTCAATGACGGTCAATTACTTAATCCAGAAAATCATTTATCATCTTTAAAATCTAACAAAAGCTCTTCGTCAGATTTAGGTTTCTCATCTTTATTTAGTTTTTTGCCCTTAGTTTTATTCTTAATTTTTACCGGCAAATGCTTCCAAAGGCCATTTGTAGTAAAGCACTGCCATGACCATTTGAGCCACCCCAGTAAGGCGAAAGCAAGCCAAAGGCTCCAGGCCAGCATCAGCACACGGTACAGCCACATTGGTGCTGATACCACTGTTGCTGCGGGCAGAAGTTCGTTGGAATGGTCTGAATACCATTTCAAATAATACGCACTTGAGCCATTACCACTGATCTGCATATCAGGGTGACCCAACAAGCCCGTGCTTACGGCTCCAACTAATCCAAGCAAGGCAATGACGGTTAACATTCCAAGGCCAACTTGTATCAGATTAAATATTTGTGGTTTAACGGTATGAGTTAAGCTTTTTTGACGATATCCCATCGCAAATAACCACCCCACAATCAATACTGCAATGCCAACACTCGCTTGTGATAAGCCGATGCCTAGCAATAACCATTGATATGTTTTTAGCGGTGTTTGATGGGTACGACCCAGACCAATGGCGATGACTATAATAACGATTAACACACCCCAAAAGAGTACGGCAGGGCCTAGCTGCGGGCCAAAGGTCAATAGCGTCCAGCGACCTCTCGGCACCTGAATATCAATATTGGCATTGACACTTTCGACTCCTAAATCTACTTGGGGTGTACTCAACAAACTACTCACTCCATTGGCTTCTTGCCAATTCAGTATGATCTGCTGTTCACCGGGTGCAATCGGTAAACGCACAATCCCTCCCTCCTCCTGACGAATGGGTTGCGATTTGCCATTGATTTCAACCACACCCAATGCAACATTTTCAGGCAGCTTCACAATATGCTGACCCGCATGACTGCTCCGCAATCGCATATTCAAAACCACATCGGTCGCACGCTGGCCGGGTTTAACAGTGAGCTGCGTATCATCAATAGTGATTGTTTTCCCTTCAACACCGATGGGTTTTGATACGCTGATGGTGAGCTCTTCTCCAGGCCATGGGTGCCACTTTGGAAACCACGTTCCTTGATGACTCTGGTGATGAATTTGAGGAATACCACTTAATGTTGCGTGCCAGATCGGGCTTACATCCAAACGCCACTGCTCGGCCCAATTCAGAGTCTCTGTCGCCCGTAGCAAAATAGATTCTGAGGGTTCCAAAACAGAACTCCAGCGTACAATACGTTGCTGCGGTGCAAATTGAATCACGGCCTTACCATCCGTCACACGAACCCCATCCGTAGTAACCGATTCGTTTGAGATCAGCGGAACTTCTAAAGCAATCGCGCTGCCCTCAGGGGATATACGCTTGACCTCTGTTTCGACTTGCCACTCAAGACCCAGGCGAAGCGTACGAGTCACTGTCACAAAAGGAGGCAATACCGTTTGTTCCAGCACCTTGGCTTTTTCTCCTTCTGCTATTTTGCGTTCGAGCTGCAGTGCTTTTTCGATACTGCCATCTTTATGTACGCCCTTGACGATCCAGCCCTTGGCATCAACATCAATAAGTTTGGGTTGAAGTGGCAGTGGTAACTGCAACACACGCACCGACCTGATCGAACCGGCAATCTGAATTTTGTGTTTACCTTTGGGTACATAAACCCACAAAGCGTTATTGGCTCCACGAATAGCCTGACTCTGCTGACCATTTAAAGTAACGCGCTCAGCAAGCCAGCCATTGATCTCACCAGGTATGGGCACTGCAACATCTTCACTGGCATGAACCTCTAACAGAATTCGAATTAAGTCGGGCTGCACGTCGAGTTTCATTCGAGATATTTGCGCACATTGCGGTAGACATTCCGCTGGTGTCAGCAAACGACTTTGTAGCTCGTTCAATAGGTTGGAGGACGGAATATCCGCTGAGGCATCACTGGGTACAAACAGTAGAGCATTACCAACAAACAGACTCATGACTCCAAGCTTGGCGAATTCCATCGTTATTCGTCGAGCTTTTAACGAGATACCGGCCAACCTTAATCCCAACAAAAGCACCAAAATCACACAAACCAGTTTAATCAAAGTGGTCAAGGCTGGAGGAATGAGCGTTAACCCCAGTATCTGGCCTTCATGTACAGGCCCACTCCATTGAATAGGCACTGATGACCACTTCCAGCTTGGCAAACCTGGCCCTGTTTGTACTTTGGCATGGGGGTCAATACGCTCACTGTGTATAGAGATAGGCGATGGCTGATACACCTTATCCATTGAGGATTTTTCAGCATAAAAACTTTCAGTGACCGCATTTTCCATCGAAATGGCCTTGGACTCTATGAGTAGAGCTTCATCTTGCTCTACGGGTATACTTGCAGAGTAACTGGATATGACCGTGGGCTGCTCCAATTGCGGATATATAGCCGTTCGTACTGTATCAATCATATAAGGAATTGCAATGAAAAGAAGCCCCAGCAGACTCAAGTAACGTACCACCCCCATGCTTTTTCGGAGCTTCCCTTCGGGAGCGACGCGCATCAGAGCCAGCGCCACAATCACCAACAACCAAATATATTGAGGCGCACCACTCTCATGCCAGGAGATAACAAAACAGGCCAAAGCAATAGCGCCCCACATTTTTCCAAACAGATGGTAGACAGCCAGTGCAGTAATCAAAACAAGAAAGATATCCAGCAAACTCCAGCGATCAAGCCAACTGCTACCGCCGACCGAATCTGCACCAGAAGCTGCAAACAATCGCCAACCTGGTGGCAAGTGCAGAGTGGCCTGAACCTGTGTGAAATTATCCAGCCAGCCGATGGCCGGAACTTCAGAAATATCACCTTGATAGCGTCCATCCGCTTGTATTGAAATTTCACCCTGCCTCACTTCAACGCCCTGCTCTGCCCCGCCTTCCAGGCGAGTAACCAACTGGTCAACACCATTGACCACCACGCGTCCCAACATCATTTCTGGCGACATACTTAAGCGCCACCCTTGACGCATCTGCCCCCTGATTTGATCCTGAAAAGTATAACCACTTCCATCAAAATCAAGCCAAAGATGGCGCTGCATCGTCAGCTCATTGGCGGCGGGATTGGGGTCACCACGGCGTTTGGTGATGATTTTAAAAGCATCGGCTTTTGATACACGATAAGCCGGCAAGTTTTGCCATTCGCCTGGAAGGCGTGTTTGCCTAGGGTCAACAGAAGAGACTCCATCAATTTCAACCAGACGCAGAGAGGGTCTAGCATCAAACACCCAGACCTCTGAATCCGGTAAATCAGAGGCATTCAGAGACAATAAATCAACCGATTTTTTATGCCGCGCTTCGACTTGAATCGTCCAGCGCCCTGGTCTGGCCTGCATACGTAATTTACCATCGACTTCCAGACGCATAGGCAATGCCCCCCTAACTGACAAAGGCACATATTCATCTGAAAACAGTGGTCCCAATACAATTTCACGAGCTTGCCCGACAACATTCAGATCCAGACGCGTCACAACTCTAAGGGGAACATCATCAATCACACGACGAAAAACATCGACTTGCAACCGATCTTCATCAGTCACCGAAGCCTGTGAGGTTGATTCGTTTAGCCACAATCTGCCACTGGCTTCAAAATGGGGGAACTCAATCTGTTTTTTGTCTATAGAAATATTGACCAACCCTGTCGTTTTAGGCAAATCAATAAATTCGGGCAACTCACTCCATATAAAATTGCCCGCAACTTGATAGCTTCCCTTTTTCAGCTGGACATAAGGTCGACCCTTTTTATCACTCACCACAACGGATTTTTCATTAACCGTGACACTCTGCGGCCAATGCTTTTTATTGCCAGGTAAAGCGATCCAGCTCTCTTCGTAAATTATCCAGTTTTGACTGAACAGACCGCCTCGCGCATGCACATCCAGTGATAGTTTTTCAGGCCAGGCGCAATGGTGATTTTTTGAATTCGTATACTCAAAAGGACAGTTCGCCCCCTCTTTACCTTCCAGCACCCACGGCACCCAATTTTTTAACTCATCAGGAATCGCAATCTCATCCTGTGCAGCGTGAGCCCAAGAGGTGATAAATAAGAAAATTAATCCAATAATACGGATAACCATAGGTGTTTGCCTTTAATTTAACTGGAGTCAGAGAAAAGTGTCATTCGTCACATCATCAGTCTATCTCACCGCAGCCACCATCGCATTCTAATTCAGTAGTGTCCGCTTAGAAACTTGCAGTAATTTAAAGGAAAAATTTCTATTGGCTATTTACTGCCATATTGTCAAAACTAATTGGCATAAACTAGAGGGGAATCAGGCATATTGTGTCAGGCACTGCTTTACCCTCTAGCCATAAAACTCACGACCCTAATCTTTGGGTCGCTCATAAACAAAATTTGCTGTGGATTTATTTTTATTTTTACCACGCTTGATCTCGACAAGAATGCGATACATCTCCGGCTTGTGCATAACGAAATAGTTACCATAGCTCAATGCACCACCAAGCATGGACTCCAGATCTTTTGTATGCCCGCCGAGACCAAGTACTGCAACAGTGGCCGTCACTCTGGCATCCTCAATGCGTTCCCCTGATTTAGCATCAAACAACGCCACCATCACATGATAACGGTGCTCTTTGTCACTCCCTCCATGCATACCAGGATGTTCTTTCTGGGTGAGTTGTGCAGGAATAACACCCAGATAAACACTCATACCATCCACCAACTGATGGCGCTTCGAGTCATCAGCCACGGATAGAGTGACCACAAACAACAAACAAACAAAAATAGACAGTTTTTTATATAACATTGTCTTAACTCTCCTCTTATTTTTCGCCGCTTAATTACGGCTATATGTTATCTGGGTTGAGTTCAACCCGGACAACGCCCTACAACTTGACCCTTTTTAGTCTAAGTGCATTACTAATCACCGATACAGAGCTGAACCCCATTGCCGCCGCCGCAATAATGGGCGAAAGCAACAGACCAAATACGGGGTAAAGTATCCCCGCCGCAACCGGCACCCCAGCGGCGTTATAGATAAAAGCAAAGAAAAGGTTTTGGCGGATATTGCGCATGGTGGCATGGCTCAAGCGTCTTGCCCGCACGATGCCGCGCAAATCGCCTTTGACCAGAGTGACACCCGCACTCTCCATGGCCACATCAGTCCCCGTCCCCATGGCGATACCGACATGGGCTTGTGCTAATGCTGGGGCATCGTTGATGCCGTCACCGGCCATGGCGACGATATGCCCTTCGGCCTGAAGCTGCTTGACCACTTCGGCTTTTTGTTCTGGCAACACTTCGGCTTGCACTTGGTCAATATCGAGCTTGGCGGCGACTGCTTCGGCCGTCTTGCGGCTGTCACCCGTCAGCATCACAACTTTGATGCCTTCGCCGTGCAGATCACGAATCGCTTCAGGCGTGGTCTCTTTGATGGGATCGGCCACACCGATCAAACCCGCAGCTTTGCCATCAATGGCGAGTAACATCACGGTCTGGCCTTCGGCGCGTTGGCTGTCTGCCTTTTGGGGAAGATCACCCACGTCGATCGCTAGACTCTCCAGCAGTTTGATGTTGCCCAGCGCCACTTTGCGACCATCCACCCTGCCGGTGACTCCCATGCCGGTGATTGACTGAAAATCGTCTGCCTGGGTTAATGTCACACCTCGTGCTTCAGCGCCTTGCACAATTGCTTCGGCCAAGGGGTGTTCGCTGGCACGCTCCAGACTGGCGGCAAGACGAAGGTTGCCATCCTCCTGAAAACCCGCCGTTGCCATCACCGAGACCAGTTTGGGTTTGCCTTCGGTGAGCGTGCCAGTTTTATCGACCACCAGGATATCAACTTTGCGCAAGACTTCTAACGCTTCGGCATTTTTGAACAACACGCCCATCATTGCCCCTTTGCCAGTGCCGACCATGATCGACATCGGTGTTGCCAGACCCAACGCACAGGGGCAAGCGATAATCAGTACCGCCACGGCATTGATCACGGCATAAGCAATCGCGGGTTCTGGCCCCCACACACTCCAGATGATGAAGGTCAGCACGGCAATGACCACCACAACCGGAACAAAATAACCAGACACCGTATCGACCAGTCGCTGGATAGGCGCGCGGGAGCGCTGAGCTTCGGCAACCATATTAACGATCTGTGACAACAGGGTGTCTGCGCCCACTTTTTCGGCGCGCATCAATAAGCTACCAGTACCGTTGACGGTAGCACCAATTAAGCGCTCCCCCGCCGTCTTGGCAACGGGCAGTGGTTCACCGGTGACCATCGACTCATCAACATTGCTTTCACCATCAATTGCCGTGCCATCCACAGGAATTTTTTCCCCGGGACGCACTCGCAAGGTGTCACCCACCTGCACATGCTCCATGGGAATGTCTTCTTCGCTGCCATCCTCGCGCACGATACGCGCCGTCTTGGGTGCCAGCCCCAATAACAGTTTGATGGCGGCATTGGTCTGGCTGCGCGCCCGCAGCTCCAGTACCTGCCCCAGCAATATCAACACGGTAATGACCGCAGCGGCCTCAAAATAGGCAGGTACAACACCCACCGCATTGAAAACCTCTGGAGGGAAAATGCCGGGGAAAACCGTGGCAATAACACTGTAGGTCCAGGCCACCGAGACGCCGAGTCCAATCAGAGTAAACATATTAAGGTTGCGGGTCACCACCGACTGAATAGCACGCACGTAAAATATCCAGCCGCCCCAGATCACCACCGGCGCGGATAAAAACATTTCAATCCACTGGCGCAGGTTGGGGTCGATCAACTCGGCCATCGCCTCAGGCCAGAACTCGGCGGCCATGGCGCTGAAAAAAACCGGAATGGCAAAAATCGCACTGATCCAGAAACGACGGCTCATGTAATCCAGCTCACTGGTGTCCTCTTCCACCTCTACCGTCATGGCCTCCAGTGCCATGCCACATTTGGGGCAGGAACCGGGCTGATCCTGAATGATTTCAGGATGCATGGGACAGGTGTATTGTGTTTTAGTGGCGACAAGCGGCACCCCCTTCGGTTCCAGCGCCATACCGCACTTGGGGCAACTGCCTGGGCCTTGTTGCTCGACTTCTGGGTGCATGGGGCAGGTGTAGATGCCTGATTCATCCACGGGCTGGTCGGATGTTTTTGCCGCGTGATGGCCATGCTGTTTGCCACTACCACAGCAGCTATCAGATTTTTTCTCCTGTTTTGATTGTGGCGATGCCGCCGCTTTTCCACCACCGCAGCAACTGTGCGCCTTTGTCGCAGGTTCCGTAGCGGTGGCTTTTTTGCTACTGCAACAGCCGCCGTCTTTCTCTTCACTCTTCTGTTGCGTCAAGTATTGCTCTGGAGAGGCTGAAAACTTATTCAAACAACCCTCACTGCAAAAGTGGTAGCGCTGCCCCTGATGTTCGACATGATATTTTGACTCTTCCGTCACACTCATTCCGCATACCGGATCATTTTTCATAACTCTCATCCTTTGCAATTAGTTAAAAATTTCACTCTATAGATTCGATCAGGTAGCAGATCGCCTCACCATCAGGTTCGCCATTAGGCATTGATTTCCATTTTCCCAAGGCATCGCCCATGCGCTGTTGTAATTTGTTCAATTCAAGCAACTTATCACTATTGTCATTGATGCGTCGCTGAATCATCTCTCGCACGGCTGGACAAGGTGATTGCCCATCACTGCTGTGATCAAAAATAGTTTTGATATCTCGCAACGAAAAACCAAGCCCTTTGGCACGGTAAATGAATTTTGCTTTTTTAATATCATAATCACTAAAAAGTTTATAGCTGTTAGCCGGATCACGTGATGGCGTTAAAAGGCCGATGCGCACATAGTGACGTACCGCATCGGGTGTTATTTTTGCTACTTTTGATAGCTCACTGACCGTTAGCATATTCATCACCTCATCAATCGCTTTACGCCTATATAATCCTGAGTGTAAACCCTATGTGTTGCACGTAGGTCAACTCTTTATCTCAAATTCGTGGTGGTGGCTTATTACAACAAGGTGCGGCCGCTGGAGCCAGATTTTCCAGCTCGTTTTCTTCACTGTTATGCACCCAGGCACGACACAGGCGCTCCAACCAACCACTCCCCAGCTCAACACCAACATCGACCAACACCTTTTCTATTTGCAGCTCTGTCACCTGCAACAGATCGTAGATAATATTTACTTTGCCGCCCTCTACAGTCACTTTTTTCACACCCATTACTTCCATTAAATAGGGTATGAGCAGCTCAGTCACCTCATCAGACAATGGTTCGGAGACAGACATCGTTCGTTGCTTTAAAACTACATTTTTCTCTTTTCCCGCTTTGGAGCTATACAGGCTCGGGTGCACTGCAAATGTTTCTCTGCATTGCGTCGAGCAGAAATAAAAGTGCATTTTGTGATGCTCCAGTACTGGCACTTCAACATTCACTGCCATACCACACACGGGGCAAATATCACTCAGTTCTGTCATCACCTCACCTCCTCTCTTTCTAACGATCAAAACCAAAAGCGCACTCCAGCGACGAATCGTGTATCACTCTGAGATTGTCCTGCGATTCTGGCGTAATCTTTAGTATCACCAAACTGTACTGCCCGTTCAATGCCGATATAGGGCGCAAATTCGCGGCGTATTTCGTAACGCAACCGCAGGCCTGCCGTCATATCAGAAAGGCCGGAACCCAGCGCAAGCTCTGGACTCTCCTTGCCGTAAACAGCCATTTCCAGGCGGGGTTGCAGAATCAGTTTTTGGGTAAATAACAGTTCGTACTCAGCTTCAAATCCCAATGCACTGCGGCCACCCTCACCCAGATATGCAGTGACATCCAGCTCAAACCAGTAGGGAGCCAAGCCCTGAAAGCCGAAGGCCAACCAGCTTTGATCCGAGCCTGCACCACTATCATGGCGCAAACCAAGTTGCAGATCCCAAAACGTTGCAACAGCATGACCCCATAACAATTCGGTACTCACCTCTTCAAACGCACCATCAGCATATTCACCTTCAAGCTTGAGCACAGCTCGATTAAAATCACGCCCAAACCAAGCCTGCATATCGTAGGCCATACTGTTGTCACCTGAGTTACGCACTGCCTCAAGCCGATCAACCAACAACGATCCAAAGTTGCTTTCATCTGCAAGGTAGGGTCGCATCGGAGCAAAATCGAGTCCACCGGAATAGGCATGGGGATCACGAGCATCGTCTGGGGCCGATCCACCTTGCATCTTACCCATTGCCATACCTGAATTTTTGCCATGATCCATTCCTGGCATAGCACCATGATTCACTCCACTACCCATTTCCATTCCTGTATTTTCCCGCATGCTTTCACCCGCCGCCCACACGGATGAAGCACTGCTACCGACTGCCAATACTGTAATAATCAATATCAATGTTCTGCTCATTTTGCTCACCTTAATCTCTTCGTTAATCCCGAATTCACTTCACCACCACTTCACGGAACATTCCCGCATACATGTGGTAAAGCAGGTGGCAATGCCATGCCCAGCGGCCAAGAGCATCGGCAGTGACCAGAAAGCTGATACGCTGCGCCGGTTGCACACTTATGGTATGACGGCGTGCCATAAACTCACCGTTGGGAGATTCCAGCTCACTCCACATGCCGTGCAGATGCATCGGGTGAGCCATCATGGTGTCATTGTGCAAGATCACTCGCAGACGTTCGTTATGGCGAAAATGAATAGGGGTTGACTGACCAAACGATAAACCATCAATAGACCAGGCGTAACGTTCCATATTACCGGTGAGATGCAGTTCAATTTCTCGCTCCGCTCCACGCGGATCGAGTGGCCCACCAATGGTGTGCAGATCAGCGTAGGTCAGCACTCGGCGACCATTATTCCGCAAACCAATACCCGGGTCATCCAGGTTGGTGCGCGGCTTGTCGACCCGCATATCAACACTGGGGCCATATTCTGTTTTAGCATGACGTACCGCGACAGCGGCCATGCCACCGCTCATATCGGCCATGCCTAACCACTGTGGCTCATCGACCTCCGGCACTGCTGCGCTAAGACCCGCTTTAGTCGCCAAGGTGCCACGCGCATATCCGGTGCGTTCCGTAGATTGTGAAAAGATGGTGTAGGCCTCATCCTCAGGAGTCACTATTACATCGTAGGTTTCACCCGGTCCGCAACGGAATTCGTCTACCGTTATCGGCTCAACATCTTGCCCGTCTACATGCACCACCGTCATCTTCAAGCCAGGTATGCGTACATCAAAGTAACTTTGGGTGCCAGCACTGATGAAACGTAGTCGAACCCGTTCGCCAGGTTTGAATAGACCTGTCCAGTTACCCGCCGGAGTCATTCCATTCATGAGGTAGGTGTAGGTGTAAGCAGAGACATCCGCCAGATCGGTGGGACTCATCCGCATTTTATTCCACATGTGCCTCTTTTTCATTGCGCTGGCAAATCCGTCAGAGGAGACATCACGAAAAAAATCGACCACCGTCGGCTCATTGAAATTGTAATAATCGCTCTGTTTTTTCAACTTTTTGAAAACGGCCATTGGGTCTTCATCCGTCCAGTCAGAAAGCACGACCACATGATCACGGTCAGCATGAATAGAATCACCTGCTGCCGGATCAATAATAATGGCGCCATACATTCCAGTTTGTTCCTGAAATCCTGAATGGGAGTGATACCAATATGTTCCATACTGTTCCACTTTAAAACGATAAGTAAACGTTTCCCCGGGTGCAATACCTGGAAAACTGATACCCGGCACACCATCCATCTGATATGGCAAGAGAATTCCGTGCCAGTGTATTGAAGTCGATACGCTCATGCGATTGGTGACACGAATGGTCACCGTTTCACCCTCACGCCAACGCAAGGTCGGTGCAGGGATTGAGCCGTTAATCGTTGTTGCCATACGAGGGCTGCCCGTAAAATTAACCGGCATCTCCGTAATTGTGAGATCAAACTCGGTGCCACTCAGTATCGGTGCTGCACCCGTTGTTGTCGCATTAGATTGCTCGGCCCAAGCGGGTTTTAACCATGTAGACAAACCCAGCAAAGCCCCACCTGCAGCAAGACCTTGTACAAATTGTCGGCGCGGTAAATTGGGAAGTGCCAGCGACTCTGGAGTCGAATGTTTCATTGCTTTCATGAGCCTCACTCTCTAAATATTTAAGCTTAGAGAATAACGCTTGATCTATGTCTATCATGTGACCATTGCATTACAATTTTGTAATGTACTTAGGAACGGTCACGGCAATAATCAGGCCATAGTTTTACTTGCCGCAAGCCTGGCATCGACATTGTTTCAGCTTGTGCCTTTTTTCCAGATGGACTCTTTTTCTTTGTCATGGTAGTCACCTCTTCAGATATATGATATTGATCACTCAAGTTTAAATTTGCAGCGTAACAGCTATGGGTTACACATATGTCAAGCCCTATTCACACAAAAGATTGCTATGAATATAATAAAATGGGTTAAACGTCAGCGTACTCGTCATACCCTCAAGCACCACTCAATCCCCTACTCTTTGTGGAAAAAATCGCTTCGCAAAGCCGCACTTCTACACGACCTGAGTTCGGTAGAAAAGGCTCGATTGCGAAGGTTAGCCACGCTGTTTCTTTATCACAAAGCAATCAACGGTGCGCGCGGCTTTAAACTCACCGATGAGATGCTTGTCGTGATCGCGGCTCAGGCCGCACTGCCCATTTTGAAACTTGGGCTGAACTACTACAGCAATTGGGTTGAGGTGATTATCTATCCGGGTGCTTTTCGTGTCAGCCATAACAATATTGACCCCAACGGGTTGAGTTCAAACGAAATGAACACCTTGAGTGGAGAAGCCTGGTTACGTGGCCCGGTGATTCTCTCCTGGGAGGATATTGAACACGATCTACATGCACCCCACCTAGGACATAACGTGGTGATACATGAGTTCGCACACAAGCTCGACATGCTGGATGGCAGCGCCGATGGCCTGCCGCCACTTCACCCGACAATGAAAATCAAACAGTGGGCAGACGTACTCAGCACTGCTTACGACGTTTTACGCCAGCAGGTCGCCCACCACCATCGAACACGTATTAACGCTTATGCAGCCACAACACCCGCCGAGTTTTTTGCCGTCGTCAGCGAATATTTTTTTGCCGCACCAACCATTCTTAATCACCACTGCCCCGAGGTATACCAACAGTTGGTACAATTTTATCGCCAAGACCCGCTCGCTCGCCAAAAACAGAAAAACCTTAGCGATTTTGATAACGAAGGGTCTATTTCTAAGCTCTTATAAAGATCAACCCGCAGGCACTGCAAAAATCAGAACAAACGCTAAAATAGCGCCGATAAAAACGAATAAAATACGCTTACTGGTATTGTTACAAACCGAAAAAGCGACAATACATTGCAACAGATAATAAAAAGCAAATGCCCGTGATGCCAGCGCGATGATTTCGAACGTAGAACTCGTCCAGGCCAGAAGCATCGCAGCCACGCCGACGAACAGATAACCCCAGCGTGTACTGATGCGTTGCTGGGTGGTCTCTTTTAGATTCGCCGCCGCAGCCAGCGTATCAGCCACAGCGGCTGAGAACTGCGACATGCCTGCTGCAATAATCAAAGGAATGGGGAGCAGCAGGGATGCTGTCGCTGCCAGAGTAATCAGGCTGTTGTCGTCATAAACACCATTGAGTGCCGATACAATCGGGAGTGCCAAGGCAACAAAAAGCACGTAAATACCGAGGGAAAAATATTGCGACCAACGAGAGGCTTCGATACGAGTTGCTGCATCAAACTCCTCACCCAGATAACGGGTGGTCTCAAACCCCTGAACGATAATAAGTGTACCTGCAATGATGGTAATCACTTCCCAGGCCGTTCGATCAGGAATTTCTGGCAGTGTGAATTGTTTGAGTGTGATGTATTGATTGAAGTCATAAGCTGCAAACATAAAAAGCAACAGTCCGAGGATAACGATGGTCACATAGAGTGCCCAACGCTCAAGTTTCTCCAAAGGTTTTAGGCCGCCAAAAAGACCAATGACGGTAATTACACCAATAATGAGCGTGGTCATCAGATTTTTATTAAAGGCCGTGTCTAAATCAAAGCTGGCCAATACAAACGAAGAGAGGATATGAATATATAAACAGACCGAAACCACATAAGCTGCGACAAGCGCAAAAGAAGAGAGTTTTTCTGCAAAGAGTGTGACTGAATTGCTTCCTCTCGCCAATACAGGTTCCGCACAAAGTATATTGTGCCTGACGATGCTGCCCACCAAAAAGGCGATAAACGCGACGACGATCATTGCCAGTAGCGCATAAGGCCCTACGGCGCTGGCCAAAACGGGGACAACAACAAGAAAGCCGCTGCCAAAAATTGAAGCCAACGGAGTGCTCATTGCAGGGATAATCTGGCCCACGGGTACGTGATCTGTTTTTAGCTTGCAAACAGAATCGCTACACGGTAGTTTTGGGGGCATATTCCCTGTCCTTTTATTGGGTTCCTGGAAGGGCGGAAAGTATAAGCCACCTTCTTGCCGGAATGCTATTTGTACTTTAATGGGGTGACTTGTATGTCTATCCTAAAAACAACATAAAAATGAAACATTTACTGCAATCACGACAAAACATGGGATTTTTCGGTGGGATACTATTATTCCTAGTGATCTCATTTATGCCCACATCAGAGTCACTCACACCTGCTGCTTTGCATGTTGCGGCGATTGCTACTCTAATGGCCGTCTGGTGGGTGACAGAGCCCGTCCCTATTCCCATCACAGCTTTGATACCCATCGCCCTGTTCCCAACATTTGATGTGATGAGTGTTCATCAAGTCACCAGTAATTATGCCAATCATATTATCTTTCTTTTTCTGGGTGGTTTTATTATCGCGCTCTGTTTTGAGCGATGGAATCTGCATAAACGCATTGCCCTGTATGTGATTTCCATTGTCGGTAACAGCCAGAAAAGAATATTGCTGGGGTTCATGTTGGCGACGGCACTGTTATCAATGTGGGTGTCAAATACAGCAACGACACTGATGATGATCCCCGTTGTTGTTGCCGTCATAAAAAAGATTGATGAATCAGGAGAGTCTATTTTTGGTATGACGTTGATGTTAGGTGTTGCTTATTCCGCCTCAATCGGTGGTGTTTCTACTTTGATCGGAACGCCACCTAACGCGATACTTGCAGGTGTGCTTGAGCAGCAACTCAATATTAGTATCAGTTTTTTTGACTGGCTTGTGTTTGCACTGCCTCTATCTTTGATTTTTCTGGCATTGACCTGGGTCTACCTGTGTTACTTGCAAAAAAAAGAACATATTCACATCAAGCCACTGGACAAGGCCGTAATCAAAGATGAGCTTGCCAAGTTAGGCCAAATAACACCTGAAGAGAAAAAAATACTTGGAGTGTTTATTTTGGTGGCGCTGGCATGGATCGCCCGAGGCTTAATTGACATTGAATTCTTCAAACAGATCAAAGACTCAACGATTGCCATCTTTGGGGCCATTCTACTATTTATCATTCCCGCTAAAAACCGATCAACACGATTAATGGATTGGGATACCGCAAAAAAATTACCGTGGGATATTTTGCTTCTGTTTGGAGGTGGTTTTGCGCTGGCCTCAGGTTTTAGTGAAACAGGTTTAACGACCTGGATTGGAGGCCAGTTAAATTTTCTGGCAGATGTGAATATCCTATTCATCATATTGGCCGTGTCACTTTTGGTCATTTTTCTAACCGAAGTCACATCCAATACGGCAACAGCCAGTCTATTAATTCCAATCATGGTGGGATTGTCTGAAGTCATGCAGTTACCGCCGATGTATCTTATGGCCACCGTTGCTATATCTGCGTCATGTGCCTTTATGTTGCCCGTTGCGACACCACCGAATGCCATTGTTTACAGCAGCCGGTTTGTAACGATCCAGCAGATGGCTAAAACAGGATTTTTATTGAACATTCTTGGCAGTCTATTAATCACACTTTTTATTGTTAGATTTTTACCGTGGGTGTTTTCTTTAGGTTAAAATCACCCCTATGAACATCATAAAGTGGGTCATTAACAAACGGTTCCAGATTATTTTATTGGTGACCTTGTTGTCCGCTATTTTTGCTTACGCTACACAGCAAGCCCCGCACTTGATGGATAACGATCTTGAACTGGCTTCAGCATCGGCGTTGCTGAATGGTCCGGTGAAGTATGAGCAACAGGTCAAACCTATTTTGGAACGACGCTGTGTGGTTTGCCACGGTTGTTACGATGCGCCTTGTCAATTGAAACTCTCTTCTATTGAAGGTTTGCAGCGCGGTGCCAATGAAGAGCGTATCTACGAACCTAAACGTATGACTACCATGGAGCCGACACGTCTGTATATTGATGCCAAAACAACAGACCAGTGGCGTGTGCGTGGATTTACTCCAGTGCTGAATGAGGCTGAACAAACGCCAGAAAACAATTTAAAAAATTCAGTGCTGTACCATCTTTTGCGTTTAAAACAACAGCACCCGCAACCGAATCAAGATCAACTGCCAGAAAGTTTTACTCTTGGGCTTGATCGGGAGGAGAGTTGCCCAACGCTGGAAGAAATTGATGAGTTTTCCCAGAAAAATCCGCTGTGGGGTATGCCCTATGCGATGCCCAATCTTTCAGAGAAAGAGTACCGAACTTTGGTCTCCTGGCTAGCTCAGGGTTCACCGACCTCAGCGCCTGCAACCCCTTCGATTACAGTGCTACCACAGATAAAAGAGTGGGAGGATTTTTTAAACCAACCGTCCAACAAGCAGCGGCTGGTGAGCCGCTACCTGTATGAACACCTGTTTCATGCCCATATCCATTTTTCAGGATCACCTGTGCGGGAATTTTATCGTTTAGTGCGTTCCACCACGCCAGCGGGTGAAACGATTGATGAAATCCCGACTTTGCGTCCCTATGATGACCCCGGCACTGCACCTTTTTATTACCGCCTTTTGATATACCAGCCCTCTATCGTAGCCAAAAATCATATCGTCTATGAGTTTTCAAAGCAGCGTATGCAGCGTTATCGTGAACTTTTTTTTGCAGTGGATTATGAGGTGACTCAACTGCCTTCTTATGAGCCGAAGATGGCGGCCAATCCATTCAAAACATTTGCTGCGATACCGACAACATCACGTTACCGATTTTTGTTAGACGATGCACATTTTTTTATTGAAGGGTTTATCAAAGGGCCGGTTTGCCGTGGGCAGATTGCACTGGATGTAATTGAAGATCGTTTTTGGATCATGTTTTTTGACCCAAACCAGCTGGTGATGACTAATAGCGCTCAGTTCATTGATGAGATGGCGGACGAACTTCAAGTGCCTTCTGATGGCGGCAGTAACCTGGAATTACTGCGTATTTGGACAGACTACTGGAAAGGTCAGCGGCGCTACATGGAGAAAAAACAGGATTGGTTCAAGACTGTTGGTACTCACGATCTGGATCATGCGATGAATTTTATTTGGGACGGTGATGGTAAAAACCCCAATGCTGCGCTGACCGTTTTCAGGCACTTTGACAGTGGCTCGGTGACATACGGTTTGGTAGGGAGTGAGCCGGAAACTGCCTGGGTGATTGATTATCCGCTGTTTGAGCGTATTCATTATCTACTGGTCGCCGGGTTTGATGTTTATGGCAACTTGGGCCATCGAATGAGTACCCGAATCTATATGGACTTTTTGCGCATGGAAGGAGAGGATTATTTTCTCGCTTTTCTCCCAGCCAGTCGGCGCAAGGCGATACGTGACTCTTGGTATGTGGGACAGCGCAGCACGATTGATGAGCTATTTTCTGCGCCACAAGCGTGGTTAAGCACCGAGTCAGTGACTGACTATCAGACTGATAACCCTCAACAGGAGTTGTATCAAAATATTAAAGCCAGGCTCGCAACTGTGGAGCAACAGGCAGAGGCAATGAACCGTTGCGGTCGTCTCAGGTGTGAAGAAAACGTAGCAAAAGATGCACGAATAAAGACAGGTATTGCAATGGTGAAAATTGCGAAACTACAAGGGAAAAACCTGGAAACATTTCCTGATGTTGCTTTTGTACGAATCAAAATGGATCAGCCGAAAGAAGATTTTGGCTATACATTGATCCGCAATAAAGCTTATAAAAATGTCACCTCTTTTCTAGCCGATGAACATGAGCGCAACCGCGCTGATATTGACTCTGATTCAATGACCGTAGTGAAGTGGCTGGAGGGTTCCTATCCCAATTTCTTTTTTTCGGTCGCCTTATCCGAGATTGATGAATTTGCCAAACATTGTGCGGCTATTCGTAATCAGGCGGACTATAAGAAGTTTGTTGATCGCTATGGCGTGAGGCGAACAAACCCTGAATTCTGGCAGATGGCCGATTGGTTTCAGGGTGAATCAGCAAAGAACAAACTTGTTCAGGCGGGATTGTTTGATTTGAATCGTTATCATAATCGCTGAGCAGGAAAACGCTAATAGATCAGCCCCTGGGAGTCCGAAAGCTATTCATTTACCCTGATCGCTATCCATCAATTTTCGCCAGGTAAAGTGCTCATAAACTCCAGACCAGTACATACCAAAGCCGATGGCAAACAGCAACTCTTCAATCGGCATAAACCACACCGTGACACCTGACAACACTTCCATGTTCCAGACACGATCAATATAACCTGGCGCACTCCACTCCAGACCTGCCAAAAAGATTGCGTAATAGACCAAAAACAGCAGACCACCGATCCAGGTTTTTCGTTTCAGGTCTGGCCGACAACGCATCGTTGCCCACGCTCCCGCAAACATGGCGAGAATAGAGGGGTAAATCGGATTCCAGGGAAAGTAATAAAGTGCAATAAAAACAATAAACGGTGCTGAGAGAGCGAGGTAATGGTAACGATGCTGACCGTGATGACGCACACAGCCCCCCACAGCTTGAGGAACCTTTTTACTCAGAAGATTATAAAATACCGAACCAATGCCCCCAATTCCAAAACAGAAAATCAGGCTTTCGATATCAAAGCCGGTATTCTCGGCCAGATCAAACAGACTCGGTGGCATCCAGTATTCCGGCACAAACAGCGGTTCAGTCAAACCAAACGGCATAGTAAACAAGCTTGCCCACAGCATCGCCCGCCGCTGAGCAGGAAAGCGCCAATAGACCAGCCCCCAGGGAATCAGAAATGCACTCGACCAGAGTAACCAGACATATTGATCAGACATCATATTTATCTCTCTTTTTTCTTAGAATAATTATCACAACTTCGGTATAACACAAACATTCCGACCGCCGCCGACATGAGTGAACCCACAATAATGGAAAGACGTGCCTCCGCTAATAACTCAGCATCAACAAAAGCCAATAAGGTAATAAAAAGGCTCATGGTAAAACCAATACCGGTAATCGGCGGCATATCACAACCAGACAACATCACGCTACCAACCTAAAGAAATAGAAAAAAAGTCATTTTAATCATATATAACCTCCTAAGGATCACAGTGCCGCCATGGAGTAAACAGCGTGCGTAATTTATGGGTCGTGCTGCCAGTGATAGGTAAATAGGGTTCCAGCAACGCTTCAGCCTGCTGTTTGGCAGCCATCTGCACCTGTGCCCCGCCCTTACTGAGCGGCCAGGTAATTTCAGGAAGGTCGGGCTCAATTACCACAACTGGCGCACCACAACCACACCGACATTGACGAAAATCAATTGCTTTATCGCTCAGATACCAAGGGCGTTTGCGATAAAGTAATAGATAGAGAATTTCTACCAATGACCACGGTTGTTGCAACGCATGAGCCATCCCTTCCGATCCTTCACGACACACTGATGCGTGGTGAACGATCAAGGCATCAAGTTTGTGGCGGCAACAGATCGCTTCGGTCGAAGCCAATTCGATGGTCGCACCATCACTGAACAACTCTCCGTCGATTTCCACTGGACGATACAGCACCGGCATGGCGGCACTGGCCATAATACGAGGTGCCAAGTCGCCTGACGAAAAAAGGGTTTTACTGCCTTGCGTTAGATTGGTCGCAAGGGAATAAAACGGAATTGGGCAGGTTTCGAAGGTCTGTGTGGCGAGGTTATTACGGATGAAATCAATGGCCGCACTGCTCCCTGAAATACCCGTGTAACCCCTCCCCTTGTGCACTGCCATCTGCCAAATAAAACGCGACCATGAGTCGGGAGTCCAATACTCCCGTGTCTCTACACTGGCAAGACGCTCCGCCCATTGCTGTAGATCAGTACCACTGGCATAGACACCGCCCACCAGAGCACCCGCGCTGCAACCAGCAATAGCACCGATTTCTATACCCATTTGTTCCAATGCAAGCAAAAAACCGGTATGAGCGAACACTCCTCGCCCTCCCCCGGAACTCAACACCACACCAATTTTCTTTGTCTTTGCCATCAATCAGCCTACGATTACTCTCTTGCTCGCTGTTGCTGTCATCATCCCCCAGAACCAGTTGATTTTGTAGCGATCAATTTTTATATCATCAAACTCTGACAAAAACAGAAGCTTGTAACACTCTTTTTTTCCATATGTTTTGAAATGGGCTTTATTAAAAACCCGAAGAAACAGGCCATATATTTTACAGAGCATATAATCACCACACCAATCAGTAATCACCAAACTTCCTGCCGGTTTCAAGACGCGCATCATCTCTTTGAGCGCCACCATCGGTTCGCGAATATAGTGAAACATGCTACAAGAGACAATGACATCAAATGCCTCATCTTCAAATGGCAATTTTTCAGCCCAACTTTGCTCTATATGAACTTTTTTCGACAAGCGTTTCTCAGCGAGATCAAGCATACCCCGAGTTGGGTCAACTCCTGCCAAAATAGCATTGGGGTGGCGCTTTTCCAGCGCCGCCAGCAGCGCACCTGTGCCACAGCCAATATCAAGCAAACGTTCCCCCGCCTGAAGATCAACACGTTTCAATGTCTGTTTGAGCGTTGCTTCAACATAAAAGTGCCACCTCTCATCATATTCCTCTGCCAAATGGGCGTACTCTTTTTGCACAGGGTTTTCATGATCATTTTTCAAACCAGTATGTTTCATAACCATCGACCGCAAGGCATACCCATTACGCCCACAACTCCAATACAAAATGACGCATCACAGCACTCAACACATCGCTGCGGGTGATAATGCCCTTTAACTCACCATCTGTGACAATCGGCAGCGCCCCGATACGCTGCTCAACAAACAGGCGGGCAACGTAGCGAATATCTGTATCAACACTGGCCGTCAATACCGGCAATTTCATCAACTCGCCTATTCGTGCATTTCTACTATTATTATGTGATACCTGTTGTTGATAATTTTCTGTTACACCACTTAGGTGGCGCAACACATCCCGTTCTGACACCATACCAAGCAATTCACCTGCAGACGAAACGATAGGCAGGTGACGAATCTGTTTCTCCTGGAATAACACCAAGGCATCGGCAACGACAGCCTGAGAGGATAAAGTCACCACTGGTGAACGCATAACTTTCTCGGCCACTACAACGTCAGTGGCCTGCGGCAACTCACTGATGGATTGATAAGCCTCCGCACCACTCTGTTCTCCAGCGTGCTCACGATGCTCTTTTTCATCAAAAGACCGCACAGGAGTCACCGCTGCCGTTTTCTCAACACCCGATTTTTTAAAGACTTCATTCAGTGGCATCTGTTCATGGGCACTCAGCCCTTGTATATGAAATGTCATGGTTTAATTTCATTTTTATCACAAGGAGGCAATCTATCCACCTCCGCCTTGGTTCTGATGCGATAAAGCTTCTCCACTGGCAGTATCGCAACAATGCCATCGCCTTCCATATCAAGACTGGCAGCATCCATAATTTCTTTTGCAATAGCTTCGGCATCGCATACCTCAGTAAAAAGTTCGATGCGTGCATAATCTGTCAGCCAGTCCTTGGCATAAAAATCGGCGTATTCACCGTAACCTTTTACCTTGGTAACACTGAGACCTTTAACCCCAAAATCCTGTAATTTTCGTTCTACTTTTTCCAATAATTCAACGCGAAATATTGCCGTTACTTTTCGATAGTTCATTGTATTTTCTCCAGGTTATTCATGATCACAACACTTGCCTCGACACCAGATGCAGTGGCAATCGATGTGATCACAGGTGATATCTTTGCGACGACTTTCAAAGCGGCGATTAGCCCAGGGGCCAAGCAGACGTTTAAACAATGAAGGCTGATACTGGCTTCGCAGTGACTGACGCAAACTTGGTTTGGCGAGGTGATTGCGTAAAAACCAGCCGTAACCACGATTACCCAGCAAGGAAAAAAAGGCGCGGTTGACCACTGAGGTCTGCATCTGTGGTCGCAGCTCTCGCTGCCAGAGGGTGTCGTAGTTTTCTCCATTTAATAGACTTCGCGCTGCCAATACACCAGAGTGAATCGCCAGCCGCATACCAAAACCCCACAGCGTATCCTGAAAGCCGGCCTGCTCACCTACTCGCGGGTGAGAACCGCTGTAAGCACTGGCCGGAATATAAAAATTGCCGCTGCCGCCGTGGGGCTTGGGGTTTTTCATCTCCAGACCAACCAACTTTTCAAACGCCTCTATGGTTCGTTTTACGTAAATTTTCTCCTGTTTAAAACCGGAAAACATACAGCTTTTGACGGTACCCTTGCCGTTCATGACCAATAGATAAGCGTAGCCCTGTGGCGCGAGTTCATCGTCACAAATGACCCAGTAACCATCCACCATATTCGTCTCAAAGTGATAGCCGACGGCGATGGCATCGGCGGCACGCGGCCCAGCGGCAAGGATGCCCTCACCCGCCATGTGGCGCAGGCGGCTATTAAAACGCACCTCCACCCCCAAAGATTGCGCTTGCTGCAATAACGCGCTATCGAGTGTGCCGGAGTCAGAGCCGCGTTCGATGAGATAAAAAAGAGGTTCATCACTTTTGATCTCATAGGCATTTCGGGCAGGGTCAAACGCCGTGCCGTTGCGGCCGGGCATGGCGGTAAAATCTGTCGTTAAACCCAAAGATTCGAACACTTTGAGTACATCTTCTTCGGTGGTCCAGTTTTCCAGCCCCTGGAAATCACCGCCGAAACGGTGGCCCACCTCTTTGTGCGTTTCATGCACCACCACCTGGCGACCCGCATGGGCCAAGGTAATTGCCGCAGCCAATCCGGCTGGACCAGCACCAGCGATTTCTACGGGTGCTTTAGAGTGTTTCATTAAATAAACCCCCGTTTATTTATCATCGTCTGATTTATTGTGCCCACCGTGCATAAAAGCCATCATCGCCACACAACACGCCACTAACAAAAGTATTAACCAGTTTGCCGCTAACCATTCCATAATATCTCTCCTCTGAAGAGCTTTAGCTGGTGTGTAAAATTAAAAATTCTGCTCATATTTTTTCCATATCAATGTGCCCACACGGGCACTCCTGCGCACAAATCCCACACCCCTTGCAGTAGTCGTAATCAATGGTATAACCGCCCTCTTTTTTAATCACTGCCGCATCAGGGCAGAAGTGCCAGCAGTTGTCACACTCAAAACAGACACCACAACTCAGGCAGCGCTTTGCCTCCTGCACTGCATCATCGTCAGCCAGCCCAGTAACAACTTCGTTAAAGCCATCAAACCGCTGTTCTCGGGTTTCACCTTCGCGACGCGGTTGCTTGGAGTAGTAATGCAACTGCATTTGTCGATAAGTAATTTTTGCCTTTTTATGATCCTTATGAACGGGTGCCTCTTCCCTTAAATTCGCCATCATCGACATCGCAGCCTGATAACCACTACCCACGGCGGTGACAGCCAGCTTTGACTTACTCACCGCATCACCACCAAACCAAACACGTTCTGATTCGTTAGCTTGGCTCAACCCCTCCAATCCCTGCCAATCCACCTCCTGACCAATGGCAAAGACCACCAGACCGGCAGCGATAAACTCTTCCGTACCATCAAAAAACTTGGGGTTAAAATTACCCTGCCGGTCATGCACATGCTCCACGTGGGCGATTTCAACGCCTGACAAATGCTCGCCACTACGCACCAAATGGCGCACGCCGACACGGTAAATCAACTGAACCCCTTCGGCCTCTGCCTCGATGACCTCGGTTAATGAAGCGGGCATTTCTGTACCCAACTCGCGGTGATGACTGGCGTGCGGGTCTTGCGCGCAAACCACCACGGCATTGGCTCCCAGACGACGAACGCAACGCGCCACATCAATAGCAGTATTACCACCGCCGATGATCGCGACCTGTTTGGGCAGTGATACCGGCTCGCCACGATTGAGGCGACTCAGAAAATCAAGACCACTCATGACGCTGTGGTTAGAGTTGTCTCCACGATATTGACGCGGCTGCTGCGTGCCGATGGCGATAAAAACCAGATCAAATTGATCGCGCAGCTCGTCTTCATTGACACGGGTATTAAGGCGCAGTGTGATTCCCAGATCGAGAATCGCATTGATCTCTTTTGCTAACACCGACTTGGGCAGACGGTAATCCGGCACGGCGCTATGCAATGTGCCGCCAGGCGCATCTTGCGCGTCGAAAATAGTGACCGAATAGCCGTGCCGCGCCAGTTGAAAGGCGCAAGAGAGACCCGCCGGGCCTGCACCCACAATCGCCACGCGCTGTGTTTGGGGTTGAGCGTCCATCGATTCATGCCGCCAACCCTGAGCAATCGCCATGTCGCCAAGATAACGCTCCATCGCATGGATGTTGACCGCACTATCGAGATGCTTTCGATTACAAGCCGATTCACAGGCGTGATAACAGATACGCCCCATGGTCGACGGAAACGGATTGCGCTCGGTGAGCTTGCGCCAGGCGGCTTGCCACTGCTTTTCACTCGCCAGCGCCAGCCAAGCCTGAATATCTTCAGAAGCAGGACAGACCTGACTGCAGGGCGGCCATTTATCGAGGTAGACAGGCTGCTGGGTACGCCAGTCACCGGTGTGATAAGCGGTACTACTACCCGGTTCGATTTCGAGATTAGCCATGTTCCCTCTCCTCCCAGTAACCACCTCGGCCATTGCGTTCACTCTGCATCGCCGTCTCGGTATCCCATTGCGTATCGGCATCAAGCAGGCCGTAACGGTGAATACGCGCATCGGCCAGCGCTTGCAGGTGGCGCAGTTCCACCGCGCCCGCTTTGTTAGCAAACAGATGTTTGAAACGTCCCTGTGGGCGTAAATATTCCTCCACGGGTTTCTGCTCGGCCAGGCGCATCACGCCGGTGAGTTCACCGTGTTCCAGCTCCACTAATGGAAATAGTCCCGTCTCCACCGCCAGCCGCGCGACGCTTACCGACAGCGCGCTGTCATGCACCCAGCCCAACGGGCAGGGTGATAAAATTTGAAGAAAGCGTGGCCCCTTAATGCGCATCGCCTTCTCGACTTTGGCTTTAAGATCAGGAAAGTAGGCAATCGTTGCTGTGGCTGCGTAAGGCATGTTGTGAGCCGCGATAATGGAGATCACATCTTTTTTAATCTCCTTCTTACCTTGGCTAAACTGCCCCGGTGGTGAGGTGCTGGTGCGCACCGCATGGGGCGTGGAGCCAGAACGCTGTACGCCGGTATTCATATAAGCCTCGTTGTCGTAGCAGACAAAAAGCACATCGTGGCCACGTTCAATCATGCCGGAGAGGCATTGCAAACCGATATCAAAAGTACCGCCGTCTCCAGCCTGCACCACCACTGGCGTACTCTTGCCCTTGATACGCAGAGCCGCTTCAACGCCCGAAGCCACGGCGGCCGCATTGGCAAATACCGAGTGAATCCACGGTGCCTGCCAGGCGGACTGTTGGTTATGGGTCGTGAAGACTTGCAGACAGCCAGTAGCATTGATGTAGATCGCATCGGGACCGATCAGATCACTGACCATGCGTGCCGCCATCGCTTCACCACAACCGGAGCAGGCGCGATGGCCGGAGGTGAGGACGTTGTGACGAAAGGAATCGCGATTATCCATTGTTCGTGGCCTCCATATTTTTCTGAGGGAGGGATACGTGGTCGGGCGCAAACTGAAACGTTGTACCTACCTCATTTATGCTCGATTCCTGAAACAGTGCTTCGATCACATCCGGGGTCAAATCACGCCCACCCAGACCACCAATCACACTCTCCACGGGTGTCATGATGCCCGCTTGATGCAAAGCGGCTCGCAGCTCGGCAGCCACGATACCGCCTGCACCGATACTGATCGCTTTCTCCAGCACGATAATTCGTTTCGCACCGCCCAGATGTTCGACCAAAGCTTGCACCGGAAAAGGGCGAAAACAACGTAGGCGTAGCGCACCCACCGCCTGACCTTGGTCGCGCAGCTTATCAACCACATCACACACCGCGCCCATCAAAGAACCCATGCCCAGTAACACCGTCTCTGCCCCATCCAGTTGGTAGGGCTGAAGCAAACCGCCATGTGATCGGCCAAACTGCTCGTTAAATTCCGCATCAAATGCTTCGATCACTGGCGCGGCATCTTCCATCGCGCTCTGCTGGGCGGCACGATATTCCTGAAAATTATCCGCTTCGCTAGCGCCACCCAATGTCATTGGACGGGTCGGGTCAAGGGTGCGGGAAAATTGGAATGATGGAAGAAAATTATCCACCATCGCTTGTGTTGGCAGGTCCACTGGCTCAAAAGTATGCGTCAGTAAAAAGCCATCCATGCAAACCATCACCGGCAGACCGCACGCCTCGGCAATGCGATAGGCTTGAATCAAGGTATCCACAGCCTCCTGATTGGTTTCGACATAGAGCTGAACCCAACCGGCATCACGCACCGACATGCTATCTTGATGGTCACTAAAAATATTGATCGGCGCACCCACTGCCCGATTGGCACAGACCATCACTACCGGCAGACGTAAACCAGCAATGTTGTAGAGCACTTCGGTCATTAGCAGCAGACCTTGTGAAGCAGTGGCAGTAAACGATCTCGCTCCGGCAGCGACTGCCCCCAGAACAATAGAAGCAGCACCGAACTCACTTTCGGCATTGATGAACTCGGCCTTCAATTCGCCATCAGCCACATGCTGCGCTAGCCGTTCAATGATGTGGGTCTGAGGGGTGATGGGATAGGCCGCCACCACCTGCGGCTGACACAAACGCACCGCCTCGGCCACGGCTTGTGAACCCTCTAATAGCTGTTTCATGTAACCCCCTCCGGCTCTGCCACGAATTGATAACCTTCACGTACCGCGTCGATATTCGCTTTCACGACTGCCTCGCCTTTGCTTGCTAGATGGTTGTTTATCGCCTGCTCCAGTGCCGCCAGACTCACCCATTCTGTCGCTGCCGCCAACGCACCCAATAAAACAGTATTGGGTAACGGGCGGCCAATATGGCGCTCACCAATCTGGCTGGCGGGTAGACAGACCCAGCGAAAACCGTTATCAGTATCTGCTGGCTTTTCAGCGGCGTTCAATACAATAAGCCCACCCAGATTTAATCCCTGTAGCAACGGCTCTGAGCGCAGCAGACCGGCATCTTGAATCACCACCGCATCGGGTTTGTAGACCTGATTATGGGCGCGAATAACAGCACGGCTAATGCGCACATAGGCTTCTACCGGCGCACCACGCCGTTCAGAACCAAACTTAGGAAATGCCTGACTTTCAAAGCCATCTTCAAACGCCGCCAGCGCCAACAACGCAGCAGCGGAGACGGTGCCTTGACCACCGCGACCGTGTAAGCGAATTTCGTGGAAATCGGCAATTGTGGTCTCACTGTTCTTCACTTGAAACCTCCACACGACAACGCAAAAACCAGATTTGATAGAGTGAAATGAGAATTTGTAACGCCCACGACAGCCCCAGCAGACCCCCGGCGAAAATCACGGTATAAGCGTAAGTCGGATCCCACTTGGTGAGAAACCAGGCGGAAATATCGACAAAAATAGCGATAAATGGTAACAAGGTCAGAGTGTACTGGAACCATGCCGGTAGCAGGGCGAAGCGAAATACCAAGCCAATACCAAGCGCAACCAAGGCGATACCAAACAGGTGGATATGTGACACCTTCATCAAGCTATGCAACGAGATGCCGGTATCAACATTGGCCACCTGCTTGACCCCTTCGTAGGTGGAGAGATCAGGAATCTGTAAACCAGAACCCGCACTGTGACACGCCACACAGCGTTCGTCGAACATCGGTTTGATGAGACCTTCATACTCCTCCAATCACGCAGCGCCCGATGGGAGAGTGTTTTGTACTGGCCAAAAAGAATGGCGTTAATGATCGGTTGATGATCAAAAAACCAGACACCCCAGCGCCATAGATAAGCCCACCAGTAATGGCGCACCAGATATTCTGGTTGACCATCGCGAAAACGACACCAAACACCTGAACATGACTCGCTATTTTTACACTGCTGTGATGACATCTAATATCTCATTGGTTTGCTAACAGATATTCAACTAACGCATCTATCTGCGCGCCAGTCAGTTTATCTTCATAAGCAGGCATAGCGTTTTTGCCCTTGGTGGTGATTTGACGTAAGACTTCCTCGTTGTTGCTCATGGTATTGATTGCGGGCCCCAGCTTTTTTTTGTCAATGGCGTGGCAGAGAGAACACTTCTGTTTGAAAAGTTGTTCTGCATCTGGCTGCTCAGCAGCAGAGACTGCGAGTGCTGGAGCAAAAAATAGAGCAATAAAAAATAATCTGTTCTGATTGTTAGTCATACTGGATTCCTCTTTGTTTAAATTGAATTTAAAATCCTCGCAATCGAATCGCTCGTTCAACCCGTTTGATCGCCAGTTCGTAAGCCGCGCTACGCATATCAATTTGTTGTTCTTGTGCCAGATCACGCACAGTATCGTAGGTGCTGGAGAGTCGTTTTTCCAAACGGCTCAACACCAATTCCCGTTCCCACGGAAATTGCTGAAGGTTTTGTACCCACTCATAATAAGAGGCCAGCACGCCGCCCACGTTAGCCAGCAGATCCGGCACGACGGTGATACCACGCTGTAGCAACTGATCATTAGCCCGATGTGTCACCGGCATATTGGCCGCCTCCACAACCAATTTGGCCTGGATGGCATCGGCATTATCACAGGTGATGGTGGCTTCCAGTGCGGCAGGAATCAGAATTTCACAGGGCAGTTCAAGCAGTTCGTCGTTACTGACGGGCGAAGTGCCTGCCAAGCCTGAAAGCGCACCCGTTTCATGCAAATGCGCCAACGCGAGGCTGATATCAATCCCTTTCTCGGAATAGACTCCGCCATGAACATCGGAGAGTGCAATGATTTTATAGCCCTTATTCGCCAAGGTGATGGCCGCATGGGAACCGACATTGCCAAAACCCTGAATAACGACTCGGCTCTGCTCAGGTGTCAGTGACATCTCTGCCGCCGCTTTATCGGTCAGGTGAGCGACACCGTGGCCAGTGGCCTCTAACCGTCCAGCGCAACCGCCCAGTTCTACAGGTTTCCCCGTGACAACGGCCGTTCTGTAACCGTGGGTTTTGCTGTATTCATCCAGTATCCACGCCATGACCTGGGGGTTCGTACCGATATCAGGTGCAGGGATGTCGTCATGTACACCGATGATGGGTGCCAGCTTCTGACAAAAACGTTTGGTAAGCTCTTCCAGCTCGGTCTCGTTCAACTGTCCGGGGTCAACAGCAATGCCGCCTTTAGCACCACCGAAGGGGATATCCACCAATGCTGTCTTCCAGGTCATCAACTGTGCCAGTGCCTGTATTTCTCCCATATTGACATCGGGATGAAAACGCAGGCCGCCTTTGAACGGCCCACGTGCATGGTTGTGTTGCACACGGTAACCCTGAAAGGTGTGCAGTCTGCTTTCGCCGTTATGACGCAAGGTCACCGGTATCGTCACCCGTGTCTCCCTGAACGAAGAGAGCAATAGCTCGCGCTGCGTCTCTTCCAACCTGAGTCGATTAAACGCCAAATTGAGAAAATGGCGTTGAGTCTCCTGACAAATACATTTTTTATCCATCACTACTTTTCTCCTTGCTGTCATCACATTCACACGTTTTTTTTACACAACCCTTTTTGTAAAGATCATCGCGCCGCAGCGGTGTGGCCAATGGCTGATGAACAGAACCAGCCAATACCTGATAAACGTTGGTGCTGCCCTCTTCAAAGTAATAGGCGCAACCCGCCATGTACAGACGCCAAATCCGGTAGGTAGCTTCGCCCACCATTGCTACTGCCTGTTCACGATATTTCTCCAGAGCCTCTACCCAGTGACGCAGAGTCAGGGCGTAGTGGCGACGCAGCCCTTCCACGTCAATGATCTCGAAACCGGCCTGCTCCATGGCATCCTGTACATCGCTGATACGCGCCAGTTCACCATCAGGAAAGACATAACGATTCATGAAACGGGTGATCGGCGTATCCTGCCATCCGGTATCATTAGTAATACCGTGATTGAGAAACAGCCCGCCCGACTTGAGTACACGCTTGACGGTATTGAAATAGCGTGGAAAATTGGCTACCCCGATGTGCTCAAACATGCCCACACTGACAATTCGATCGTAACCGGCCTCTTCGGGCAGGTCGCGGTAATCACGCAGTTCAATACGAACCTGCTCTTCCATCCCCTCATTACGCACCCGCTCAATGGCATAACGGTATTGCTGCTCACTCAGGGTGATGCCATGCACCTGCACGTCATAATGGCGTGCAGCCCAGATCGCCAGAGCGCCCCAGCCACAACCGATATCGAGCAGCTGCTGGCCTGGCTTCAGGCGCAGTTTGCGGCAGATATGATCCAGTTTATCCTGCTGGGCATTGGCCAGTGTTTGATCGGGGTCACGAAAATAGGCGCATGAATAGACCATCTCAGGATCCAGCCACAGACGATAAAAGTCATTGCTGACATCATAGTGGTAAGCGATACTCTCTTTGGTATTGCGGTGTTGCGCTGCTTTTTTATCCCGAACGACAAGAGAGCCTGACATCCGATGCTTTGGCAACCGCAATGCCTGTAGTAGCACCCGCCATTTGTCCGGCCAGGAAAAATGCAGTTCACGGGCATGTTGCGTCAGGTCAAACAGACTCTCCATATCACCTTCCACATCCAGATCTCCAGCCATATAGGACTCAGCAAGGCGAATCAGATCCTGGTGCAACACCAGGTGGCGCAGCACCGACGGCTGGTGGATAACCACTGTGCAAGGCGCATTGACATCGCCGTAGATGCGCTCACCACTCCACAGGCGCACCGCAACCGACCCATCATAGCCTGCCAGGAAACGCTGCAGGATTTCCCGTGCCGCAACAATCTCCGCGTCATCCAGGGTATCCAGGTCAATATTTAACGAATGCTCTGAAAACTCTTTTTTTATTGCTTTTTTCTGCATCATTCTCAGTACTCCTTCAATAAGCCGTTTACGGCAAATTTGTGCTTTCCACGCACCTCCTGAAAGCCACAGTGTTATCCATCGCAATGTTTCTCTTACCCGCCACGAAGCACAACGAAGTTATAAATAGGCACCCAGATCAGAGCGAAAAACCAGCCGTAGCCGTAGGCTTCAATCAATCCTAAAAAAAGGCTTTTCCAGCTAATCCACTCAAAACCGGGCAGCAATTTTTGCCAGGTTTCGTACATTGCATGCTCTGGAAAAAATAGATCGAAACCGACGCAGAGTAAAAAACTGATCGCCAGTAACAGGCTGGTGGCGTGGCCTACACCCAACAATGAAATGCCCTGTTTATGATGATTACATGTCATGATATTTCTCCTCGTTCTTTATTGAGGTAAAGCTCAGGATCGGCATCAAACTTATCAAGACACTTTCTGGAGCAAAAACGATAGAGCGTCTCTTGGTACATTTTGCCGTAACCCTGCTCGGTCTCGACTTCTTTATCACAAACGGGATCAATGTATTTGGCACCTTTGCCATCGTCATGAGAATCACCATGGCTACCATGACCATGCATCATGTGAGCTCCGCAGCCATAACGCATCAAGAGATAAAACAGAACCGCAAAAATCAGAAACGAACCTAAGCCTTCCATACGTCACCTCCTGTTTGAATTCCAAAATACTTGCTACTGAATATTTTTTTCATGAACTTCTACCGTCAGAAACGCCTTCCATTGTTTGAGAGGCGGAAAGAACGCCGGTGTTTTGCGCACATATTCGTTATACACTTCACCAGAAAGCCAATAATAACCAGGATCAATCCTGTATATTGCGGATGACGCGCATAGGAGTAGATGCCGTCGGTCACCAAGCCACCGCGAGCGGCGTGAATTTGTGTCCAGCCTTTTGAAAGCAGCACATATCCCATGAGCATAAATACTAAACTCAAAGCCATCACAATTACCCATGCCATGGTTGAACCACCGAACACCACCACCCAAAGGTGACCTAGTTTGTGATTGAAGGGTTGCAGAGCCGGATAAGCATCGCCCAGCCACCCCGTCAGCAGATAGATGGTCAAAGGAAAACCATACATCTCGGCGAAGAGAGCCACCAGAAAAGCGCCCACGACACCCATACCGCGCCACTCCTGACTGCCTCTCGGCTTGAGAAAGCTCAGCATAAAAAAGAGAAATAGCCCAACGTTAAAAGCCGCCACTATCCACATGCCGTAAGCATATTCGTCTCCACCGTGCATGTTTAACTCTCCTCTAAAATATAGGGTGGGTTAACTCCTCTTTATTGGCGTAGCCCACCAAATTTACGCTTCTCCTGCATAAGCGTAAAGCCTGAGTGCGACACATAGGTCAAGCATTTTTCACCTCTAATCAATGTGCGTGATCATGGCCATCACTTTCACCTTCCATTATCATTTCATCCATGCCACCAAAATCCATCATTCCATCATCATGGTCAGCGGCTTGATCCCCGCCATGCCCATGCCCGCCACCTTCTCCGTGTGAATGAGAATGGCCTTCACCTTCAGATTGAGGCAGTGACATCACGCCGAGACCGTAGCGATAAACTAACTCACCTCCATGCCATGCAGTAGAGCCTAAAATACCGCCTGCGATGACCATACACACCACAAAGGCAGCGCCTAAATGTTTGCCTTTGCGTATCCATAAGATAGACCATGAAGCCAACACCAGAAACAGTACAATGGTGACCACTGCCCAATTACGGTGATCGGTCATCGCCAGATGGGAAGGAGTGTCATGAGCCACCGTGTTATAAGCTTCAAGACCTGTAAGGCCAGTAATAATCGTAATTCCTGCACCAAACCACAACGTCCAACGAGCAACCGTTTGCCATTGCTCTTTCAGTGGTGACTTAACAAATAGTGTTACAACAAAAAGCCCAACAGACAGTGACAACAAAGCCACCGTAAAGTGGACAAATATGGGGTGCAAATTAGGAATTATTTCAGGCATTTAGTGCTCCTTGGTTTAATAAATAGGCCGTTCATTTTTTTATCTATGCTAGTTGTGACGCAAAAGAGTGACGATCAACCGCACCAATTAGTTAAAGAGTAACGGCTGACACCTGTCCATCAAGTGACACTTGCATTACAGTTTTGTAATGTGCTCTGATTTTATCTGAGAAATAAATAACCAAAATAGTCAACTATATACTTCAGCATGACCTGAAATTTTTTCACCATCACACACTTGTCAACCACTCAAAACTTCGTCACTATGCTTAGAACTCTCTACACGGAATATTTTTCAATTAAAACAGGAGTGATCAATGAAAATAAAAAAAACAGTTTTAGCTCTCAGTGTGAGTATTGCACTCACCACTTTGGCAGGTTGTGGTGGTGATGGTAGTCAAGCCCAAACCTTATCAGGCAGTGTATTTAAAGGCCCCATTGATAATGCAACTATTCGCATGACTGACACGAATGGCACTGTTTTAGCCAGTGGCGGCAGTAACGCAGGCCTGTTTCAGATGGAAATTCCTGATCTGGAAGGCAAAGTTGTTTTCATTGAAAGTCTGGGGGGAAGCTATACCGATGAAGCCTCAGGTGAAACCGTCAACCCCAATGCCACAACGGGGCTGATGACGGTATTCACAACCGAAGAACTAAACAGCATCATTAAAGGCAAACAGCACATTGCCATGACACCCGAAACCACCTTGCTGGCAAAAATGGTTAAACAAGAGTTGGCCAAAGGTGGAGAGATCCGTGATGCAATCCAGAAATCCAGCACGCTCATCCAGGCCAAGTTAATTGATGGAACAACGCCCCTTCCCGTCAGCTCTGGTGACGAAATTTTACGCACCGGGAATTTGACTTCGACCCTGCCCGCCAATCAAAAAGAAGCACTGGCACGTAACCGTGCGATCAGTTTTTCCTATGAAGCCCAAAGCATGAACCTTAAACCAGGGCAAATATTTGAGCTGATTGATACACGGGTCATGGACTTAGAAGATGGCAAGCTTGATGGCCAGCAAAACGATAGGCCACTCCAGATCACTGACCGAGATGGCCGTGTTATTGAACTCAAAACACACGACCAAAAAAATAGCTACTACCAGGCTCGCGCCAAACTGTTTAACAACACTATGGATCGTTTTATGGCGGGTAACATCAGCGATGATGAAAAAGCTGAGCTCGAAAATATGGGAATGGATTTAGCCCCATTTGAGCAGATGCAACAACAGAGCAACGATGCCACCGAAGAGACCGCCGCCAACCTGATCGCCACCAACTTGCCCGACTTTATTCACTTGTCTGTGATGACTGATGAAGATGGCAACCCTGATGATGCCTTTGGCACATATACGCTTAATCCAGAACCTAATGTTCAGGTGCCCGTGAGGACACCAGGCGAAAGCTGGACAACCCCTATGCTGCGTTATAACGGGAAAGAGCTGCCTCCTGTTATTCGAGCCAGCCGTGGTGATAAAATGACCTTGCCTATCACCAACAATCTTGATGAGGAGACCACCATTCACTGGCATGGTTTCAAAATACCGGGTGAAGAGGATGGAGGCCCAGACTTTCCTATCGCTGCCAATGAGTCGCGCACTTATAGCTTTACGATCAACCAGCCTGCGGCCTCACTCTGGTTTCACCCTCACCCTCACGAAAAAACAGCCGAACAGGTTTATTTCGGCCTGGCTGGCCTGTTTTTAATTGATGATGAAATCAGTCGCAAACTGGAAACCGACAAACAGTTACCAGCGGGTGATTATGATATTCCACTATTAATCCAGGATCGTCGATTTAAAGAGGACAATGGCGGCGTGCGTGAACTGGCCTACAAAACACGTAACGAAGATGAAGATGGCAATCTTGGTGATGTTGTACTGGTCAATGGCATTGAATTACCAAAACTTGCTGTTGAAAGTCGCCAATATCGCTTCAGAATCTATAACACCTCCAATGCCAGAACCATGGATATCGCTCTGAGCAATGGTGCAAAATTCCATGTTGTCGGCACCGATGGTGGTCTGTTGCCTGAGCCTGTAGAAACTGACCATGTGTTACTAGGTGCGGCTGAACGCGCTGAAATTGTTATTGATTTTGGTGCCTATAGCGTTGATGACAAAGTGATGCTAGTCAGTCGTAAATTTAACGGTAATCAGATGATGGGTATGGGTGGAAATAACATGGGAGGTATGACACGCATGGTTCATAACTCTGGTGGTATGGGATCTGGTGATATGGGGTCTGGTGGTATGGAAAACATGGATGGAATGGCTGATATGATGCGTAATGGTCAGCGTTTTGACATCATGCGCTTTGATATCACCACAGAAGCTAGCGATGAAATCACACTTTATGACCGCCTACCTGAAACTGCTGAAATTCATACCCGTTTAACAGAAGCCGATGCGACTGAGCAGCGCAACTTCGTCATGTCTATGGGCATGGGTAATATGAATGGCGGCGGCATGACTTTCCTCATCAATGACAAAACCTTTGATATGGATCGAGTTGATGAGTTGGTCAAAGAAGGGGCCACTGAAATCTGGGCAATCAGTAACACATCCCCCATGGCTCACCCTTTCCATGCTCACGCAATTCAATGGCAAATACTGGATCGTGACAACACTCCAGCCAGCGGCGTGGATTTGGGCTGGAAAGATACGGTACTGGTGCAACCTGGTGAAACTGTGCGCTTTATCGGTCGCTTTGACCCGATCATCAACAAAGGTAAATACATGTATCATTGCCATATTTTGGAGCATGAAGATGCAGGCATGATGGGGACGTTTGAAGTACAATAGATCACTGAAAAACCAATATTAAAAAGCAAGAAAGCAACATCAATTGATGTTGCTCTCTCTTAATACTACAGACTTAGTATGCGACCAATGGATCGGAGTCCAAAGCCTTCTGGATACTAGGAGTTTCATTAGCAAACTTGTTCAGATATTCCTAAAGAATTATCTATTTGGTGGCGGTCGAATTTGTTGTTAAGCATGAATGTTTTAGTTTTACACTCTGAATTACGACAATAGTAACGTTGCTTTCCTTTACCATTCGTCCCAGATCTTGTGATTTTTATACTGCTGCACTTTGGGCAACTTATTTCTTGATAACAGGTCATAAATTCAGATTATACAGAATAACTACAAATTCGACCCATTACCCAGCAACTTACTCCATGTCACTTTTTGAAATAATTCTATTGTCATTTAAGAAAAATACCGCTATCCTTTAAGAAAGTTAGTTTCTTAAAGGACAAGCTGTGAATAATAAAGAAAGAGGTGAGAGAATAAGGCAACAAATTCTCCGAGATATAAAATATCATCCAAATGACATATCAAAACATATTGCAAAGACATTCTCGATTACCCCCCAAGCAGTAAATAGTCATATCAAACGATTAGAAAAGGGTGATTGGATATCATCTACAGGGATAGGCAAAGGAAAAAAGTATTTTCTTGGTGACGTGCGAGAAGTTAGATCCTCATTCACATTAAATGATGATGTAGCTGAAGATAAAATTTGGAGAGATTACTATTCGTTTATATTTGAAGAACTTTCAGAAAACTTAGTTGATATATGTCACTACGGTTTTACTGAAATGGTTAATAATGTTATTGATCATTCTGGTGGCACAACAGTATACATAACGGTTTTAAGAGGAAAAGATCACATAATAATCATCGTTATAGACAATGGAGAAGGGATTTTTAAACGAATTAAAAGATTATGTAATTTGTCGGACGAAAGGCAAGCGCTACTAGAACTATCAAAAGGTAAGTTAACTACTGATCCAGATAACCATACTGGTGAAGGTATATTTTTTACGTCTAGAGTATTTGATAAGTTTGATATTGATTCAAAGGGAATTGAATTTAGCCATGACCATACTGATGAATATGATTATCTTTTGGATTCTGATATACCTATAGAGACAATTGGAACTATGGTTTTTATGGTGATTAAACGAAACTCTAAACGAGAAATACAAAATGTATTTTCTGAATACACAGAAGGACCAGAAGACTTTAAGTTTAATAAAACAGTAGTACCCGTTAGGTTAGCACAGTACAAAAATGAAAAACTTGTATCTAGGTCGCAAGCTAAGAGGGTGCTAACTAGGGTAGAAAAATTTGAGAACGTAATCTTTGATTTTGCGGAAGTAAAAGCGGTTGGCCAAGCATTTGCTGATGAAATTTTTAGAGTGTATGCTCAAAGACATTCAGAAATAATTCTTACACCTGTCAATATGACAAATGATGTAAAACGAATGGTTAATAAAGCAATTTCAGCGCTTGATTTAAAAAATAAATCTAACGAATAAGGTTAGATCGCGCGAAGCCGCAAATCTGAACCGTTTGTTGAACAAGCCCAGTGTAAAAATAGGAGCTATAGTCAAATCTGGTGTATGGGTCATCAAGCAGCATCACGATCCTGTTGTTCTTGTTTGATGCCATCACTGAATTTCACCCCAGTAATAACATCCGCTAGTAAACTATACCCTCGTAATCTGTGCCAGCGCTTTTGAGCGGTCTCCATTAGCTTTAATACCATCGCTAATGTGGTAGCTCGACTACCACAGTTTTTACTTTTTGTTGTTCTCAGCCTTACTGTGGCGAACACGGACTCAATGGGGTTCGATGTCCGCAAATGCCCCCAGTGCTCGGCGGGGTAATCATAAAAGGTGAGCAAGGCTGCTCTATCTTTTTCCAGGCATTTTGTGGCCTTTGGATACTTGGCTTCATACCGAAAAATGCAATCATCCATCGCACTGTTGGCCTGATCCTTTGTTTCCGACAACCAAATCTCATGCAACAAGGCTTTCACTTTTGGCTGTATGGCCTTCGGTAGTTTTGCCAATACGTTGGCCGTTTTATGCACCCAGCATCGCTGCCCTTTCGTTTCTGGCCAGTATTTAGCTACCGCTTTCCAGAAGCCTAACGCGCCATCACCAACAGCGACTTTAGGGTCTGATTTTAGCCCGCGTTGCTTTAAGTCCAGCAACACATCAGACCAACTTGCTTCGGACTCCCTATAGCCGTCGCTGACGGCGATAAGCTCTTTATTACCCGCCTCATCGGAGCCTATGATCACCAGCAGGCAAATCTTATCGTCCATGCGGACGTTGCAATAAACGTCGTCAGCCCAAACATAAACGTAACGCTTTTTACTCAAGTCACGCTTTTGCCAAAGTATGAAGTCATCTTCCCAGGTCGCTTTTAATCGGCTAATGGTGCCCGCAGATAGCCCTTTGGCTTGGTCGCCTAATAAGTGCTTAAGCGATTCACTAAAGTCACCGGTAGAGATGCCGCGTAAATATAACCAAGGCAAAAACTCTTCAATCGTTTGGCTGCGCTTCAAATAGGGCGGCACCAGTGAGCTATTGAACTTTACACCTCGCCCTGTTCGGTCTCGCACCTTAGGAATCTTCACGGTGATGTCACCAAGGCCGGTTTGAATGGTGCGCTCTGGCAAGTAGCCATTGCGTACTAAACCCGCTTTACCGTCATCACTTGTTAATGAACGATTGCTTTCAAGGAGCAGTTGAACTTCAGCCTCTATTGCCTTCGCAAGTAGCTGCTGCGCACCTTGCTTTAATACATGTTGCACAAACGTCAATCGGTTCTGGTTTATGCAGTTGGGAAACATTACTATCAGTCATGCAGTGTAATCCTTGTTGGTTGTTGATCCGTCAAGATCAATCAACAGGATACGCTGCTACTTCTTTTCCTCATACACCAGAAATGATCATACCTCCGGTATAACCGCAGATCATCGGCTGAAATCAGTACGGCTGGGCATTTTATCCAGGTGTAATAACCAGATGGGCGCACTTCCATCACCTAGCAAGCGTCTTAATCGGAAAGCCTTCTTGTGCTTGAATGAAGCCATACTTTATTTCATTTCTTTCGCAAAGAAGGCGCTGGCCTTTTTTACCCACAGGGCGCAAGTAGTATTTCTTTCTCCATTCGTAAATTCTTTATGCAAGCTTTTGAGCTCTTCACGTTCATCTTCACCCTGCTTCTTATCTTCAATATTCTGTTTCCAGCGATAGAGAATATTCGAGGCAATACCCAATGATTTTGCTGCATCCGTAACCGAACACCCTTGATCATGCACCAGCGCTACTGCTTCTTCTTTAAACTCTTTGCTGTACGTCTCTTTTTTATCCCATCCGAAACACCTCAATGTTAGACTCTTAATTGTCTCTCATTAATGTGTTCTGTTCTATTAGACCACTACAATTATATTAATAAGAACTAGAGCCTAATTTAAGGAAAAACAATAAAAAATCCTACCGGTATTATTTGATTATTATATTTTTTACTTTGCCTGGAGGAATTTTATCTGCTCCTTCTACTTCACCATGCTTAGAATTAGCACGGATTCTAAAGTCATCAATCAGAAAGTTGGTATCGACACGAAAACCACCATTAGATGCACCGTTCGCCCAACCCAACAAGGTGCCTTGGTCAATAAAATTGCCCATTTGAGAATATTTAATTAATTTATCAGAATCCGGAGCACTACTGTAGGGGGTGATTAAATTTTTAGAATAGGTTGCGGTTAATAGCACACCATCTTTAAAAATTTCATAATAGCCATAATCACCTTCTTCAGTAGCTAATTCTAAAAATATTTGAATGTTTGACCACTTACCTTCTCTTGTTTTCCATACAGGCAACCTTTCTGCTTTTGAGACCATGAAATGTCCAAAGTTCTTTTGGTCAACACCCACATTAATTGATGGCATTGCACCCAATGCCGACCCCCACCCCTCGCTGTTGACAACAATATTTGCATAAGAGTGACCGTATTTACCAGAAAACAAATAAAAGAACTTATCGTTATTTTCAACAGGTACGTAATCGCTAGGCGTGAACATTTTAAAGCTAACTTCTACCTGAACAGCTTGAATACCAAGTTCAAAGTCATATTCTGACCAAGAATCACCGCCGCCTTCACTGTTAGGTATAAACTTCATTTCTAATACTTTGCTATCTGCACTGGGGCGGTTTACGCCATAATTTAAGGAAGTACCCGGATTACTCCAAAAACTGCTATCACTAGCTCCCTCAAAATCATCGAAAAACTCCCACTCTGGATTAACTAGCTTTGTAGCTGCGAATGAGTTCAAAGTTATTAGGCACATGCCCACTGCTACAAAAAAAATCGATATAAATTTCATCATGACAAATCCTTATTAATAAAGCCCCTCAAGGAAAGTCGCCCATTTAAAAGTGAGACTTTGCGCAAAGGAATTGAAGCCAATACAGAACTATTAATACAACCTAAATTATAATTACAGATTTTACAAGCACCAAAAGTTAAAAGTGTTCAAAACATCACAATCAAGACTATAAACTACTGTCTGCTTTATTCATCATTTCGAAAAAACTAGGAGAGTTGCCCATTAACTTGCCATAACTTCCATTTGCTTTTAATTTACCAGCATCCATTAAATATATGTTATCTGACAACTTTATTGCAGAAGGACTATGCGATATTAAAATAATTAAATATTTATGTTTAAGATCATTCAAACATTGCATAAAATCATGCTCTGAATGAATATCAAGCGCACTTGTTGGTTCATCAAGCACCAATACTTTTGTATCATGGTAAAGCGCTCGTGCGATACCAATGCGCTGCCTCTGCCCGCCACTAAGCAGCTTACCATCTTGCCCTAATATGGTATTAATTCCTTGAGGTA
>JAKITI010000010.1 GCA_021648145.1 Gammaproteobacteria bacterium | reverse complement strand
AAAAGTATTCACTAATCTCAATCTCCGCACAGCACGCAAGACTCGATACGGGTGACTGGTTAAGCCTTGCCCGACAGGGACTTACACCCTGCAAGATGCTCCAAGCTTCGCTTGTCGCACTAACGCCATGCTCATTGGCCGCCCGGAGGGGCTTTTTTTTGTGTAACATGGAGCTAATTGTTATGTGTTTTATTAGCCAAAAACAACTTTAAGCCACCACCATTTTTGGATCTGTGTGAAACGACTTGCTATATTCTTATTGATTTTTGACAATTTTATTGTGGTATAAGTCTTCAACTGAGAAGATCATTGCATAATCATCCCAGTTTAAATTACCATCAATTATTTCAAATTTTAAAAAATCTTCGATGGACTTATATTTGTCATAATCAGGGTGGCCACTTGTAAATATGAATTTTGAAAAATCGACTATCGAATAATGCCCATCATTAAATTCAATATTTAAAATGTGTCCCGTTAAATGCTTTGCTGATTTAACCGATAGCTCTAACATTTCGCACCTTTTGAGTGATTATTTTAGGAGTTATATGCTTTTTCTTTACGAAATAATCGACCCATTTATCCACTATATCAGTAGCATAAACATTTACGAATTCTTCAAATTCTTTGCGCTTTTTCGGCTCTAGGCCAGGGCTTTTATTTTTTAATATTATTTTTTTAATGACACCATTAAGTAAGTGAATTTCAGCTTTAGTCTCTTTTCCGTTGTGTTGTCCATGAATATGAATTGGTTCATGTTCATTACTATAAAAGAAAAAGACAATTCCTAGGTACTCGTATATTTTTGGCATAGTTAACTCCTTTGGTTTTATATATTGATCAATATTAAATACCCCATTGCAATAATGATAGTTAGGGTAAGTAAAATTTAAACTAAGTAGACAATATACTTGGCTAGAAAAATTGTAATAACACCCACGACAATAGCAGAAGCTAATATTTATATAAATACCCAAATTTTATTTAGTTTATAGTGAGATATTAACTAATATGCACTTAAGCCTGCGTATAGTGAAAATAGTAAAACTACTAACCTCTCGTTTTGTTTTTTTTGTGTATTTTATACTCATTCTTCTGAGTAATATTTATCTCCTTCTCTTATTTTTGCCATTTTTCTTCTTTTCATATAACGCCATGCTCAGCGGCGCGACTTTTGCGGATTTTTGCAAAAGGCGTGACGCTTTAGCACGTCCGCTGGAGCATTTTGTTATGTGTTTATCCATTAATTGATCTCTATCTTTTTATAAATGATTTAGCTTTTGGAATATCAAGGGAATGTTTCTCCCATTTTTTATTTTTATTCAATTCCATATACTCACTAAAAACAAAAGGAAGAACTTTTGCATTTAACGGATTATTCATTTGGTCAAATATATTGATATGCAAATGAGGCATTGTTGAGTTTCCTGAATTACCAATGTTGCCGATTAAATCACCAGATCTAATCTGTTGGCCTTCATCTACTTTTATTGAGGCGTTTCTTAAGTGTGCCAGCAAAACCACATAACCTTTTTCTGACTGAACCATGATGTAGTTTCCTACATTTGGCCTTATATCTAGCCTTCCATTTATTTCTATTGGTTTAAACTTATAAGTTGCGTTGTACCACATGGTAATTGTTTTCCAAACATTGGTTTTTTCATTGTCTTTCCACCCACTACCAACTTGTATAACAGTACCGTCTATTGGCGAATAAATGGGATGTTCCCAACAATAATATTTATTGGAAGGGATATTACCTATAAACAATTTGACCTTACTGCAACTGGAATATTTTTTTCTATTAGCATCAGATCTTACAAAATCAAAGGCAAAAGGATGGTGTCCTGGCGGGCATAATAATTGCCATTCTCCTTTAAGAGGAAAGCCTATCTCTATTTGATTTTCACTACTCATATTACTTCCCGTGTGAGATAGATGCCTTGTTATGTTTCTCATTCGATTCCAGCAGGACTAATAATCAATTAAGCCACCAACAAGCTTGCTAAACCAAGCAAGCACACAATTGCAAATAGGGAAGTGGATGGAAAACGAAAAGGGTTGATTGACCCTTTAAGGGCAACAACTGCGCTTAAGCATGAAAATGCGCCAGTAAGAATTGTTAAAAAGAATACCAGTTCAGTGTTCATTGGATTTAAGGCTACATACCCATAGGCACCTCCCATTAACAAAGTGAAAATAGTTGTGATATGCCAAGTGTAATAATTAAGCCACTTTGACGCTATAGGTAAATCCTTATTTTCTAGTAACGGTTTTGCAACAAGAGGGCCACCAATAAAGGTATGCACAACAAAAGTAATGAAGCTCATTACAACTGCCGACCATAGTAAATAAATTTGCATTATCACTCCTCAATAGATGGAATTATTCTTTTGAAACATAACGCCATGCTCATTGGCGGGGCAAAGGGGCATGTATTTTTGCCCCGCAAAAATCATGACGCTTTGCCGCGTCCAATGGAGCTAATTGTTAGACATTTTAATAGTGCCATTTCCAGGTATTTTTTGGGTGTGTTTTAAAATATACCTCTCATACGGTAAGACTTCCGTACTACGACCAGTATTGATTATTTGATTTAATTTTGTCAGTAAATATTGAAATTCACCTTCAGGATGTTTAAAAAAATATATAGAATCAGAAGATACTTTATTCTCACGAGTACGATTAGCTTTTGTATCCATAAATATTATTATACCATCCTCTAATGATACAATTATATTTGGAGATAAGTGTTCATCCATGCTGTTTAAAATTCCATTGTAATTGTCCAATAAGGTGTCTATTTTCAAACCAAATTTTTGACATAAAATAAATCCATATATCTGATCTTTATGGTTTGTTTTTTGATCAAACCTTTCAGACTGAGTTCCTTCACGTGCCATTGAAGAACCATAATTTCTCCAACATAAAGTATTATTAGAATGTCTTTTTAGTTCTTTAACTCGTTTTATTTTATTAATTGCATCTTTTAAATCTCTCGTAGTCAAAGTGCTTTTAATTTCACCTATAGCTACTGTTCCTTCACAAGGTATATAAGTAGCTTCAGGAGTGTCATTTATTGAAAATATAGGACATTGATCTCTTTCATATAATATTATGTCTGTTTGTGTAGATGTATTGCCATATGAATCAATAATGCAACCTGTTGCTATTGCAACTTTTGCTGGTAATAGTTTTTCTAGTTTTAATCTGATTTCATTTTCTCTTGCTGTACCGACTAAAGCAGGAGTAGTTGCTTTTCCTGCTTTAGCGAAGTTATCAATAACTTCTTTTGCTAGGTCATTAAAAAAATCATGTGAATTAAATGTAAATTCCATTTTAGTCCTTTTCTTGTCTAACAGTTAACTATACAGATTACGTCGCACCCTTCGCGTGCGCAATAGGAGAGAGTTGCAAAGGAACTTAGGTCTAGTATAGACTGTCCCACTTACCAAGTACCAAAAATCGGGGGCGACATGGCTTCGACGTGGGTTACAAAACCCGAGGTGCATGCCGAGGTGCAATTACCTCGTAAATCCAACTGCAAACTTTATAGTTGCCAACGACGACAACTACGCACTAGCAGCTTAAGAACCTGCCTAGCGCCCTCTGCCTGAGTCTGTTCTTGTGCACTCAGATCCAGGGGTCGACTCTCACAAGATCGTGATGAAACTTGTCCGGAGTGGACTCACTAAAACTTAACGGAATCGCTGCATATTTTCCCTGCCCTTCGGGTAGTATGTGGTTAAATTAATAGACGTGGATAAGCATGTAGAGCCAAAGGCAGAGGATTTGCGGACGCGGGTTCGATTCCCGCCGCCTCCACCAAAACGATATTTAAAGCCATCTTAGGATGGCTTTTTTTATGCCTAAAACTAGGCACTTACCTTCTTTTTTACCATGTTTGTTCTTCCGTACTTACTACACTGTTATTATCTCTATCCCAATTTCTTTGCCCGGTAGAAAGCAGCTCCAAATAGCCGTCGTCCTTTTGTGGGCCAGTACTAATGGGGGTTGCACGCAATGTATAAGTCGATGCTGTTAAAGCCTGTATTGTTATATTATAAGTTTTTTTATTGCTATGAAGGGGCGTTTGTGATGCGAAAATCGTGGCAGCAGGTGTGCCTGGCACTGTTGGAGCTGCACCCACATAAGTGAGGTTTTGAGATTGAAAACGTACCATCGCTGCTGCGAACTCCATCAACGCACCTTGCACATCCGCACGGTGGCTTTTTTTGACACTATCAACATAGCTCGGGTAAGCAATTCCAGCCAATATGCCAATTATTGAAATGGCTATAAGCAATTCAACCAAACTAAAACCTGATTTTTCCATCACCAACCTCCGGGTTGATTGTTAACTTTTAACCGCCACCAGGCATGATATAAATCACGCCTTGTAGATTTGTTGAGCTGGCTGATGTACCCGTAATAGTAGCCACACCAGTCAGTTCAATTTCATATCCCAAATATTTCCCAGAACCAGAGTTTCGCCCATATACTCCATAGAAGCACAGCGATTCACAACATCACTTTCCTGATGATAGGCTATCGTCGTATCTACGCTATTAATTGAATTTGTATAAACAACATCACTGCTGGTATTTATAAACTGCTATATATCGCCATTTCTGCTGCCTGAAATGTCATGGTTTTTTTTTGCTGACTATTCGATGCTATTTTCTCTAGGCTTTAATGTGGGTCGAGAAAGAACACGAACCATAATGAAAAAACTAAAGCTGATGGTTCGTCAGCGCGTAGCCCACAAGGTCGCGACAAAGTGTAAACCCAGATGATGCAGTCGCAGTTAACTTGCTGAATCAGAACTTTAATCCAGTCGCTGTAAACGAAGTCTGGGCGGGTGACATTACGTACCTAAAAACCGCTGTCGGGTTATGGCCTGAGAGCCTCAATGGGTGATATGCTGGGTAGGCTCTTAAAGGTAGCTGAGAATTATGGCTAATCAGGAAATTTTAAAATAGTACAGTTTTGGGGGTTGCCTTCTTGTATCAGACGCGTAAAATACTGGCCTTATTTGTACTGGAAACATTATTTAGGGGTAAGCATGGCATTCGACGCCGCACGTAAATCAGAAATCGTAAAAGAATACCAAACAGCAGAAGGTGATACAGGTTCGCCTGAAGTTCAAGTGGCATTGCTGTCTGGTCATATTGACCATCTTTCAGGGCATTTCAAAGAGCATAAGCATGATAATCATTCGCGCCAAGGGCTGCTCAGAATGGTTCATCAACGTCGTAAATTGCTGAGCTATCTAAATAAGAAAGATAGCGAGCGTTATCGCACTTTGATCGGGCGATTAGGCTTACGTAAATAAGAATGGACGGGATGCTGATAACTTTTCCAAGTTATCGGCTCTTTTTTTATGGGTAGCTTAAACATAGTTCTATCTGTGAAACGTTCTATAAAATGTCGTTTTAATATTTTAATATTCAAGGAATTTGTTAGTGACACCAATCAGAAAAGAGTTTGAGTTTGGTCAATATGTGGTTGCCATTGATACGGGCGTAGTCGCTCGTCAAGCTAGTGGCGCAGTCTTGGTTAGTATGGGTGATACTGTTGTGCTCGTCACGATTGTTGGTCGAAAAGAAGCTGATGCAGGACGTGGTTTTTTCCCGTTGACGGTGAATTACCAGGAACGCACTTATGCAGCTGGAAAAATCCCTGGTGGTTTTTTTAAGCGCGAAGGCCGACCTTCTGAAAATGAAACGCTCACATCTCGTTTGATTGATCGTCCGATTCGCCCCTTGTTTCCAAAAGGCTTTATTAACGAAGTTCAAATCATTGCAACAGTGGTTTCCCTTGATAAAGAAGTAAACCCTGATATTCCAGCGTTGCTGGGAGCATCAGCAGCATTAGCGATCTCTGGAATGCCAGTGAGTGCAGTTCTGGGTGCAGCGCGTATCGGTTATCAAAACGGTGAATATATACTCAATCCAACAGTATCTGATCTGAAAGAGTCTAGCTTGGATTTGGTGGTGGCGGGTACTGAAAATGCTGTTTTGATGGTTGAGTCTGAAGCCGATTTGCTGAGTGAAGAGGTTATGCTGGGCGCTGTGATGTTTGGTCATGAGAAACTTCAAACCGCAATCAAGGCAATTGAAGAGCTGGCAAAAGAAGTCGGTAACCCTGCCTGGGAGTGGCAAGCGGCTGAAGAAAATAGTGCATTAACCAGTGCAGTTGAGTCGGGTTATACAAGTGAAGTACGTGATGCTTATAAAATTCAGGATAAGCAAGATCGTAGCTCACGTCTGTCAGAAATTCGTAGCAGTGCTGTAGAGGCATTGACTGCTGATGAGTCGGTTGAGTGGTCTGTTGACGAAGTTAAAGCCGCGATTGGCAAATTGGAGAAAAATACGGTTCGTGGGCAAATTATTGCTGGTGAGCCACGTATTGATGGTCGTGATCTGAGTGCTGTGCGTGATATCGACGTTAAAGTAGGTATCTTGCCTCGTGTGCATGGTACTGCGCTGTTTACTCGCGGCGAAACTCAAGCGCTCGTGGCTTGTACTTTAGGTACCGATCGTGACGCGCAACTTATTGATGCAATAGCCGGTGAATATAAAGAGCCATTCATGCTGCATTACAACTTCCCTCCTTTTTGTGTGGGTGAAACAGGTTTCGTTGGCAGCCCTAAGCGTCGTGAGATTGGTCATGGCCGGTTAGCGAAGCGAGGAATTTTAGCTGTGATGCCAGACATGGCTGACTACCCATATGTGGTTCGTGTTGTTTCTGAAATTACTGAGTCTAATGGTTCCAGTTCAATGGCTTCTGTGTGCGGCACAAGCTTGGCCTTGATGGATGCAGGTGTTCCTATTAAAGCCCCTGTTGCAGGTATTGCAATGGGTCTCATTAAAGAAGGCGAAAAATTTGCGGTGCTGAGTGATATTCTTGGTGATGAAGATCATCTTGGAGATATGGACTTCAAAGTTGCCGGTACTGCGACCGGTATCAGTGCGTTGCAAATGGATATCAAAATTGATGGTATCACTAAAGAGATTATGGCGGCTGCACTTGAGCAAGCAAAAGAAGGGCGTTTGTACATTCTGGAAAAAATGAACGAAGTCATCTCTGAAACACGTGAAGAGTTATCTGACTTTGCGCCACGTATTGTAACGATTAAAGTTCATCCTGATAAAATTCGTGACATCATTGGTAAGGGCGGTGCAACAATTCGTGCTCTTACTGAAGCCACAGGCGCATCAATTGATATTGACGATGATGGAACGGTTAAAGTTGCTTCTGCTGATAATGCTGCTGCCGAAGATGCGATTGAACGGATTAAAGCGATCACTGCTGATGTGGAAGTGGGCGCAACTTATGAAGGTAAAATTGTTAAAATAATGGACTTTGGAGCCTTTGTGAACTTGCTTCCGGGTAAAGACGGCTTGGTTCATATTTCACAAATTTGTCATGAACGTGTTGAAAAAGTAAGTGACAAATTGAGTGAGGGCGAAGTGATTAAAGTCAAAGTGTTGGAAGTTGATAAGCAGGGCCGTATTAGATTGAGTATGAAGGCACTTGTTGAGCACGAAGGCGAATAGATAAAACATCTTCTACTCTAAAGGAAAAAGGGGCTATATAAGCCCCTTTTTTTTCAACTACTCTACAGTGTCCATAATTGCAAAATCTTCTTCTTCTCTGATAAATTCTTCAATTATTTCAGGTGGAGGGGATTTGATCTCATCAATTAATTGACTCCAGTCTTGCGGGGTTGGCATTGTATTGAGTTCTAGGCTCCCCCAGCTTTCTTGATCAAGTTTATCTGTCATGCCATCGTAATACTGAATATCAATAAAATCACAGTTTTCCCCTAATGCGGTGACTTCAAATTCATCAATACCAGGTATGCTATACCATTGGCCAACTTTTGGGCGATGTTTATTAATAAGCATTATGTTACCTCACTTTGCTATTCCTGTAACTCTTGTATCGGAAATTTTAATATGGTCTTTAAGTGATTAATCCGAATATGTGACATATTCGTGTTAAAAAAAGTAAAAGTATGTGGTGCTCGAAATAGCGAAAAATAGAAGCATGTAAATAACCCATGAATACTTGTTGTTGGATATGCTTTTTTTGTGTGAGATTGTGTTGGGTTGAGCCAGTTTTGAGTGGGTTTTCACTGGGTCAGACACTTCAAATACGGCATGATTAGTATTGATTGGTGGTGCTGGGGCTTTATGTGGTATTGATGTTGCAGGCTCTTCGCTCTCACTTGCAATAGGGCATCCCCAATAGTCAGAGGCAATTTCCCATACAATTTTTTTGCTTGGTTGAGATTTATTTGACTCCTTTTGTTCTTGTGAGATGGGTGGAGTGCTTGTCCTTGCTTCAGGTGATGTTGGTTTAATTTGTATTGCTGAGTGCGGTGGTTCTGGTTGTTTGGTTGAGGGTTTTAATGGAAGCGATTGTAATTTTTCTTTAAGTGTTGAGACTCGTAAACCCTGTTGAATTAGTAGGTAAGCAGCAACAGCACTGCGCTTCCCGTCACTACTGCAAACGATATAAAGCCGATTTTTATGGAGCCCACTTGCTTTAAGCCTCAACACAGGCAGAGGAACATTAATACTTCCTGAGAGTGCACCATATTTAAATTCATCGGGAGACCTTACATCAATTAATGTCATATTTTTACGATGCTTTTTATAGTTTTCAAATGAAATATGGCTCAATACGGGATTAAGAACGTATTCAAATAGCTCTTTTTTACTCATACAGATTAGCAGGCCATCTTCCATCATTGTGATGGAGGCATTTCTGCGTTTATCTGTAATCAGAGATTCTTCTCCAAACCCTTGACCAACATTGAGCTCAGCAATGATTTGATTCTCTTTATTTTCTCCAATTTTTCTGGATACTTGGCATCGTCCTTTTTTAATAATGTAATAATAATCATGTAACTCACCCTGGCTGATAATGACCTGATCTTTTTTAACTTCGATTTCACGCAAGTCACGCGTTAAAATCAGAATGTTTTCAATGGGTATTTTTGAAAAAACAGGTGAACTTAGCAGGCAGGAAATCCAATAGTCCTGATCTTGAATTTTAGTGGTATCACAACTTGCTTGTTGATTCCAGCTTAGGAACAGGTCGAGCATCTCAGCATTAACGGAAAGCACTTTTAATGAATTTTTTGCCTTTACTGTCACTTGGCGAGGCTGGTGATGTGCTAAAGCACTTCTGGATAGTTCGTCACCCGCTGTGATGGTGATTGTAGAGCCATTAGGCGCTAATATGGTGGCCGAGCCAGAGATAATAAAAATTCCTTGATTATCTTTATCTCCTTGTTCAAACAGCATTTCATCATCAGCAAGGTCTAAAATTCTACATTTGCTGATAAGCGCTTTAAGCTGTATTGAAGAAAGTGTATCGAGAGGGGTGAAGGAGCTTAATAGTGCTTCTGTAAGATTAGTTTCTATTTTTTTCATAATCCGTTACAACCAAATCAGCGAAAATAAACAAGTTTGTGTGCTAGTATTCGCTCACAAAACTTATGATCTATGTATTGATCGGGTTTTTACATGAAAATATTTAATAGCGCTTAAAAACAAGCGTGGGATCACTTAGGACGAGCACGGAATGTATAAGTTATTTTGTACTCGTTCCTTGAAACTATAGACAGGAAGGTTTTATGCCTGATTTGAAAGCAATAATTTTTGATGTGGACGGTACTCTAGCTGATACTGAACGTGACGGTCATCGCGTTGCATTTAACTGTGCTTTCAGTAATGAGGGTTTGGGTTGGAATTGGACACCTGAACTGTATGGTGAATTGCTTGCAGTCACAGGAGGTAAAGAGCGCATTCAGTTTTATATAAATAATCACAGCCCTGACTTTATGCCCTCAAATGGTAATCTAAAGAGTTTTATTGCTGGGCTGCATGCATCAAAAACACGTTATTATGTGCAGTTATTAAAAGAAGGAAAGATTCCTTTAAGAGTGGGTGTAAAGCGACTCATTGCTGATGCTCGTGAGCAAGGAGTTCGTTTAGCTATTGCAACCACGACAACACCTGAAAATGTGACCGCATTATTGGAAAGTACGTTGGGAGCAGAATCTTTATCATGGTTTGAGGTTATTGCTGCGGGTGATATCGTTCCGGCCAAAAAACCAGACCCTGCTATTTACCATTACGCATTGGAGCAGCTCAATTTGGAGCCTGATGAGTGTATGGCTATTGAAGATTCAGTCAATGGAATCAAATCATCCTTAGGTGCTAATCTCAAGACGGTTATTACCGTGAATACTTATACTGAAAACAGTGATTTTTCAGGTGCATCGCTTGTTATCAGTGATATGGGTGAAGAGCTGGATCCATTTAAATTGTTGGATGGCTACGCAAAAGGCGCTAGGTATCTTGATGTCTCTCTGCTTCGAGAAATAATGAACCAGTAGTTATTTCGTGAAAGAGAGCTCAGAAAACAACTCCAGTTTTGATGCTAAAGAGTTTATAAAACACCTGACGGGTCGCCCTGGTGTTTATCAAATGCTGGACTGTAATGACAAAGTTATTTATGTAGGAAAAGCAAAAAACCTAAAGAAGCGAGTTTCCAGTTATTTTCTACGTTCTGGATTAGCACCAAAAGTACAGGCACTGGTCAAGCATATTGATGGCATTGAGGTGACAGTCACTCATACAGAAAATGAGGCTTTGATTCTTGAAAATAATCTGATTAAGTCACTTTTACCACGCTATAACATCCTTCTGCGGGATGATAAAAGTTACCCGTATATATATCTTTCCAGTCATCATAAATTTCCAAGGCTCGCCAGTCATCGTGGGGCGAGAAATAAAAAAGGGCGCTATTTTGGCCCTTACCCTAGTGCGGGTGCGGTGCGAGAAAGTCTGAATTTATTACAGAAAATTTTTCATGTCAGGCAGTGTGAAGATAGCTTTTTTGCTAATCGCTCTCGCCCTTGTTTGCAATATCAAATCAAGCGTTGTACGGCTCCGTGCACAAAATTAATTAGTGAAGAGAATTATCGGCAGGATATTGATCACGCGGCACTCTTTCTTGAGGGGGGGAATCAACAAGTCATTGATACGCTTGTATTAAAAATGGATGCAGCTTCAAGTTTTCTGAATTTCGAAAAAGCAGCTATTTATAGGGATCAGATTATTGCGCTGCGTAAAGTTCAGGAAAAACAATACGTGAGCGGTGATGGTGATGGTGGTGATATTGATGTGGTTGCTGTTGATGTTCGTGGCGGTATTGCTTGTGTTCAGGTCTTTTATATTCGAGGGGGGCGAAGCTTGGGGAGTAAAAGTTTTTTCCCTCGTAATATAAAAGATTCTGACGCAAGTGGTGTGCTGACTGCTTTTTTGCCGCAATACTATTTAGGTAAGGATGTTCCCCAAGAAATTATTGTAAGTGAGTTGCTGGGTGATGCTGTTCTACTGGAGCAAGTGCTGACGGAAAGTTCTGGGCATAAAGTGACGGTGAGTTACAATGTTCGATCGGCGCGTGCGCGTTGGTTGGCTATGGCGATTACGAATGCACGCTATGCTGTTCTGCAGCGGCTTGCAGATAAAGCGGGAATGCAGCAGCGCCTTGAGGCATTGCAGCAGGTATTGGGTATGGATAGTTTGCCACAGCGCATGGAGTGTTTTGATATCAGCCATACTCAGGGGGAGCTTACCGTTGCTTCTTGTGTTGTATTTGATAGTAATGGTCCTCTTAAGTCAGATTATCGTCGTTTTAATATTGAAGGTATTACGCCAGGTGATGATTATGCTGCAATGAATCAAGCGTTGACTCGGCGTTATACGCGCCTTAAAAAAGGAGAAGGAAAGATTCCTGATATTCTTTTTATAGATGGTGGTAAAGGCCAGCTTTCTGAGGCAGAAAAAGTATTGGAAGAGTTGCAAATTTCTGACCTTATTTTGGTGGGTGTTGCAAAAGGTTCAGAACGTATTGCAGGTAATGAGTCGCTTTTCTTGTCGAGTACGAGCAAGCCGATTATACTGCCTTCCGATTCAAAGGCTTCACACTTGATTCAGCAGATTCGAGATGAGGCGCATCGCTTTGCAATTACAGGGCATCGTAAGCGTCGTGCAAAAGCGCGCACTACGTCACCACTGGAGGCTGTGCAAGGGCTTGGAGCTAAGCGCCGTCAAATATTGCTGAAACAGTTTGGTGGATTACAAGAAGTTGCCCGGGCGGGCGTTGAGGACTTGGCAAATGTACATGGAATCAGTAAGCAGCTTGCCGAGCGTATTTATGAACAGTTTCATGAGGCGTAAAAGATGACGGTCGCGACCGCACTTACATTTTCACGCATTGCACTTATTCCGGTTTTTGTGATAGTTTTTTATCTGCCTGTTTCATGGGCAAGCTTTGCAAGTGCACTGATTTTCAGTATTGCTGCGGCTACAGATTGGCTGGATGGTTATTATGCACGAAAATTAAATCAATCGTCTGCCTTTGGTGCTTTTCTCGATCCGGTGGCAGATAAATTAATGGTGGCAGTTGCACTGGTGTTAATTGTGCAAGCAGATCCCACACCGTGGTTAGCTATTCCTGCGGCAATTATTATTGGGCGAGAAATAACAATATCAGCATTGCGAGAGTGGATGGCGGAAATAGGGCAGCGTTCTGCTGTTGCTGTCAGTCAACTGGGCAAGTGGAAAACGACATTCCAGATCACTGCATTGATCATGCTGCTATATCATGATCCTATCTTGTTTTTTCCTATTCGCGAGCTGGGTTATATCGCGTTATACATTGCCGCAGCACTGACTTTATGGTCAATGGTGATCTATATTAAAGCAGCATGGCCACTGTTTTTTGAAGATAATACAAAAAGTGTTGACACTGAAACCTGAAACTCTATAATGAGCGCCTGTTTCAGTACGCTGAAACAGTTAATGCGGGAATAGCTCAGTTGGTAGAGCACAACCTTGCCAAGGTTGGGGTCGCGAGTTCGAGTCTCGTTTCCCGCTCCAAAATTTGTTTTAATAGTTTCATGGCTGAGTGGCAGAGTGGTTATGCAGCGGCCTGCAAAGCCGTGGACCTCGGTTCGATTCCGGGCTCAGCCTCCATATATATCAGTTTTACATTTTAATAGAAATTAGCCCGGGTGGCGAAACTGGTAGACGCAAGGGACTTAAAATCCCTCGAGGGAAACCTCGTGCCGGTTCGATTCCGGCCCCGGGCACCATGTTTATTTACAGTTGAACTGTGTATGCTGAGTAAAGTACAATCTGGCGCAGGCATCAGAATTATAGACGGGAGGAGCCATGAGGTTCGCTCCCGTTTTTTACGTCTGTCTTTAGTACATTTAGAATATGGAGAGGACTTTGCGTACACCTGCGATACTCATGCTTGAAGATGGGACTTTATTTTGGGGTGAATCTATTGGTATGACAGGGGAGGCTACGGGAGAAGTAGTTTTCAATACCTCTATGACAGGTTATCAGGAAATTCTGACTGACCCATCTTACTGCAAGCAAATTGTTACCCTGACTTACCCACATGTTGGAAATACCGGAGCAAACGACGATGATGAAGAGTCGAGTGATATCGTTGCCAGCGGATTGGTGATTCGTGACTTACCTTTATTGCCCAGTAGTTGGCGTTCACAGCAAACATTAGATGAATATCTTCGAACTAATAATGTTGTTTCTATTTGTGGGATTGATACTCGAAAACTGACACGAATACTACGTGAAAAAGGGGCTCTGAGCGGCTGTATTATTGCTGGGGAAAATATTGATGAAGTGGTTGCATTAAAATATGCACGTGATTTTTCTGGCTTACAAGGCGTGGATTTAGCCAAGGTTGTTTCAACAAAAACTGCTTATTCTTGGGGTGAAGGTTGCTGGTCATTTACTGAAAATCAATATAAAACGAATGAAAATGAAAATTTTCATGTCGTTGCTTATGATTTTGGTATTAAACGAAACATTCTTAGAATGCTCGTTGAGCGTGGCTGCCGTGTCACTGTAGTTCCTGCGCAAACATCCGCTGACGATGTTCTGAAATATCAGCCAGATGGGGTGTTTTTATCAAATGGCCCTGGAGACCCGGAGCCGTGCAGTTATGCAATTCAAGCGACGGAGCAGTTGCTTGAAAAAAATATACCGCTGTTTGGTATTTGTCTTGGTCACCAAATATTGGCATTAGCGAGTGGCGCTAAAACTGTCAAAATGAGACAGGGTCATCATGGTGCCAACCATCCAGTGCAAGATCTTGAAAGTAAGCGTGTCATGATTACCAGTCAAAACCATGGTTTTGCTGTAGATGAAGCGTCACTGCCAGAGCATCTATATGCTACGCATAGGTCACTTTTTGATCAAACCTTGCAAGGTATTCACCATAAAGAGAAACCGGCCTTTGGCTTTCAAGGTCACCCTGAAGCGAGCCCAGGTCCTCATGATGCCGCACATCTGTTCGATCATTTTATTGAACTTATGAGAACAACAAACGCATAATTCGAGTCTGTATATGCCTAAACGTACCGATATAAAAAGTATTTTAATTATTGGCGCTGGTCCGATTGTGATTGGTCAGGCGTGTGAATTTGATTATTCGGGTGCTCAAGCTTGTAAAGCATTGAAGGAAGAAGGCTATCGGGTCATCCTGGTGAATTCCAATCCCGCAACGATTATGACTGACCCTGAAATGGCAGATGCGACCTATATCGAACCAGTGCGCTGGCAGACGGTCGAAAAAATCATCGCTAAAGAGCGCCCTGATGCACTGTTGCCAACAATGGGTGGTCAAACCGCATTGAACTGTGCTTTGGATCTTGCTCGTGAAGGTGTGCTTGCAAAATATAGCGTAGAGATGATTGGTGCCAGCAGTGATGCCATTGATATGGCGGAGGATCGTGATCGCTTTCGTAAAGCGATGAAACAGATCGGCCTGAATACACCAAAATCGGGTGTGGCACACTCTATGGAAGAGGCGCATAAAGTTTTAGAAGAAGTGGGTTTTCCAGCAATTATTCGTCCCTCTTTTACGATGGGTGGAAGCGGTGGTGGAGTTGCTTACAATCGCAGTGAGTTTGATGAGATTTGTGAGCGCGGGCTGGATCTTTCTCCGACCAACAAACTCCTTATTGAAGTTTCTGTATTGGGCTGGAAAGAGTTTGAAATGGAGGTGGTGCGTGACTGTAAAGATAATTGCATCATTATCTGCTCTATTGAAAATTTTGACCCCATGGGGGTGCATACCGGCGACTCTATTACCGTAGCACCTGCACAAACATTAACTGATAAAGAGTATCAGCGCCTGCGTGATGCATCGCTCGCGGTATTAAGAAAAATTGGTGTTGATACGGGCGGCTCTAACGTACAGTTTGCAATTAATCCAGAAAATGGCGAGGTGATCATTATTGAAATGAACCCTCGTGTTTCCCGCTCTTCTGCACTAGCTTCTAAGGCAACGGGATTTCCAATTGCAAAAGTAGCCGCCAAACTGGCTGTGGGTTATACATTGGATGAGCTGAAAAATGAGATTACTGGGGGCGCGACACCCGCTTCTTTTGAGCCATCTATCGACTATGTTGTCACCAAAATCCCTCGCTTCAATTTTGATAAATTTCCCGATGCTGAACCACGCTTAACAACTCAGATGAAGTCTGTGGGTGAAGTGATGGCGATGGGAAGAACATTTCAGGAATCACTGCAAAAAGCAATTCGTGGACTAGAAGTCGGACTGGATGGTTTAAACGAAAAATTAACCGATCGTGATACAGAAGCTAAAAGTAAATTTCGCTTTGAATTAAGCATGCCAGGTGCACACCGCTTATGGTACGTCGCTGATGCATTTCGTGCGGGTTCATCATTGGAGCGTGTGCATGAACTGTCTCGTATTGACCCTTGGTTTTTAGCTCAAATCGAAGACTTGGTTAAAACTGAGGACGATGTTCGGCGCGGCGGGATTGATGGACTTAATAAGCAGCGTATTTATGCGCTTAAGCGCAAAGGATTTGCTGATAGTCGACTCGCATCGTTATTGGATATTGGTGAAAAAGAGTTTCGCAAAATACGCCATTCACACAATGTTAGACCTGTTTATAAGCGCGTTGATACGTGCGCTGCTGAAATGTCGACCAATACAGCCTACATGTATTCGACCTATGAAGAGGAGTGTGAGGCAGAGCCAAGCCAGCGAGATAAAATCATGGTGCTGGGCGGAGGCCCTAATCGTATTGGTCAAGGTATTGAATTCGACTATTGTTGTGTGCATGCAGCACTGGCAATGCGCGAAGATGGTTATGAAACGATTATGGTGAATTGTAATCCCGAGACCGTTTCCACAGATTATGATACATCGGATCGCCTCTATTTTGAGCCACTGACCTTGGAGGATGTGCTCGAAATTGTTGCAATTGAGAAACCAAAAGGAGTGATTGTTCAATATGGTGGTCAAACACCATTGAAGCTTGCAGAGGATTTGCAGGCAGCAGGTGTCCCTATCATTGGCACAACTCCTGATGCGATTGATCTTGCGGAAGATCGTGAACGCTTTCAGCAGCTAATAAGTAAGCTTGGGTTATTGCAACCTCCTAATCGAACTGCGCGTGCAGAAGACGAGGCGGTTTCTCTTGCTGAAGAAATTGGCTATCCACTTGTTGTTCGTCCATCCTATGTTTTAGGAGGGCGTGCCATGGAGATCGTTTATAACGAAAGTGATTTGCGGCGCTATATGACAGAAGCAGTTCGCGTATCTAATGAATCTCCTGTTTTGTTGGATCGTTTTCTGAATGATGCAAAAGAAGTTGATGTTGATGCTATTTGTGATGGTGAAAATGTAGTTATTGGTGGGGTGCTTGAGCATATTGAGCAAGCTGGGGTTCATTCGGGTGACTCTGCTTGTTCACTGCCACCATTTAGTTTGAGTAAAAAAATTCAGGATCAAATTCGTCAACAAACAAAAGAGATGGCGTTTGCATTAGGTGTTCGTGGTTTGATGAATGTACAGTTTGCTGTGAAAGGTGATGATGTTTATGTGCTGGAGGTAAACCCTCGTGCGTCAAGAACTGTGCCGTTTGTATCTAAAGCAACGGGTGTGCCGTTAGCTAAAGTGGCGGCACGTTGCATGGCAGGCACCAGTTTAGTTGAACAAAATATTCATAACGAAATAATTCCTGACTACTATTGCGTTAAAGAGGCTGTCTTTCCATTTGCCAAATTTCAAAATGTTGACCCAACTTTAGGGCCTGAAATGAAATCGACAGGCGAAGTCATGGGAATCGGTAAAACTTTTGCCGAGGCGTTTGCTAAATCACAGTTGGGCGCGAGTGTTGACCTGCCTCAAGGGGGTTCTGCTTTTATCAGTGTGCGTGATGCTGATAAAACTCAAGCTGTTGAAGTGGCTCGTAATCTCGAAAAACTAGGTTTTAAACTTTATGGTACGCGTGGTACAGTTCGTGTCATTAATGCTGAAGGTATTGTTTGTGAACAAGTTCATAAAGTAGGTGAAGGTCGGCCTCATATCGTTGATATGATTAATAATGGAGAAATTTCGCTTGTAATTAACACAACAGAAGGAAAGCAAGCTGCTTCTGACTCTTTTGAAATAAGACGAGCAGCCCTCCAGCATAAGGTTAATTACATGACAACTATTTCATGTGCAGAAGCGACTTGTTTAGCGCTTGAAAGCAGTGACCTTGATGAGGTTAACTGTCTGCAAGATCTGCATGAACAACTTAAATTTAAAGAGGACATGGCATGAATAAAGAGCCAATGACCATTCAGGGCGCAGAAAAATTGCGTGAAGAACTCAATGAGTTAAAACATACTGCGCGCCCTAAAGTAATCAATGCGATCTCTGAAGCACGCGCCCATGGTGACTTGAAAGAAAATGCAGAGTACCACGCTGCAAAAGAACAGCAATCCTTTATTGAAGGGCGTCTTGCCGATATTGAAGGTAAATTATCTAATGCTCAGATTATTGATGTAACGACGCTGAATGCAGCAGGAAAAATTGTGTTTGGCACAACTGTTGAGCTGCTTAATGATGAAACAGAAGAAAAAATTACATACCAGATTGTCGGCGTGGATGAGGCTGATATCAAAGAACATAAGGTTTCTGTAAGCTCGCCGATTGCCCGTGCACTAATTGGCAAAGAAGAGGGCGATGAAGTTGAAGTTAACACGCCTGGTGGTGCCGTTTTTTATGAAATTTTAGTGGTTAAATATGTTTGATAAAAAGCACCGTATGATTTGAAATTCATACGGTGTTTAAATTTTATGGAAAAGTAATACGAGGGTTATCGGGGTTACTTTTATACATCAAAATAACATTGCCGACTGATTGAATGAGTAGTGCTTGTGAACGGTTGATTATTTCACTTGTAATTTTTTTTCGTTCATTACGATCTTCAGCGTTGATTTTAACTTTTATAAGTTCATGATGAGACAAGGAAGACGTGATTTCTTCAAAAACTTGATCATTGAACCCTGATTTTCCAAGCAAAACAACGGGTTTCATTTTATGGCCTAAGCCACGTAAATAGCGCTTTTGCTGTTCTTTAATTTGTTTCATTAATTTAAATTACTTTATGTTGCCTCAAAAAATAAGTTCTGAAAGTATAGCATGCAAAACTAAAGGCTTCAGTGTTGCTGCAAGTCCCTTAAATGCTGTTAAGTTGGAACTTATTGTTATATTTATTATTGCAGGACTGTTTTGGTTATTACTTGATGGCCTGAACCTTGACGGAGTGTTACAGGTTATTTTACTCGGAATTTATAGCATGAGTGCCATGTTATGGGTTATCTTTAGAACAAAAAAAATTCTGAGAAAAATTTCAGAAGTACAAGAGAGTGGGAATAACGATTAGTTATGGCACGTAGTAAAAGTAGTGGGCAATGGCTAAAAGAACACTTTTCTGACACTTATGTGAAGCAAGCGCAAAAAGATGGTTTTCGGTCTCGAGCAGCTTATAAATTGCTGGAAATTAATGAGCGAGACTCTATATTGAAATCGGGTATCACGGTCGTTGATTTAGGTGCGGCACCGGGTGGGTGGACACAAGTTGTCTCTAATGTCTTGAGTGGTCAGGGTCGAATTATAGCGACAGATATATTGCCTATGGATTATTTGCCTGATGTTGATATCGTTCAAGGTGATTTTCGAGAGCAGGAGACGCTGGATCAATTATTAAAATGCGTGAGTGATACGCAAGTTGGGCTTGTTATTTCTGATATGTCCCCCAATATAACTGGGGTTGCTGCGATTGATCAACCGCGTGCGATGCATTTATCAGAGCTGGTGGTCGATTTTTTAAATCATATTCCTTTTAAAAATGGCCATTTACTGATCAAAGTATTTCAAGGGAGCGGTTTTGATGAGTTATTGCAGAATTTAAGAATAAAATTTAAAAAAGTTGTGATTCGAAAGCCAAAATCTTCTAGGCCACGTTCGAGAGAGGTCTATCTTTTGGCAAAGAACTACAAACTGTAATTTTCTGAGTGAATAAGTCGACTAAAACGGGCACAATACTATATTATGTTGTCAAAATATTTAAGTGATGTGGAGCGCGCATTGTGAATGAAATGGTAAAAAATTTAATTTTATGGGTTGTTATTGCTGTTGTTTTGATGGCGGTTTTTAATAGTTTTAGCCCACCTCAGGAAAGTACACAGTCTATGCCTTATTCACAATTCATCCATAGTGTTGAACGTGGGGAAGTGGCTCAGGTTTTGATTGAAGGCCGTAAAATTAGTGGCTTGACTCAAACAGGTGAACGGTTTGTGACGTACAGCCCTGGTGACCCTGGTTTGGTCGGTGATTTGCTTAAAGGTGGGGTTGAGATTAAAGCTCAAGCCGCAGAAAACCAAAGCATGTTGATGCAGATCTTTATCTCATGGTTCCCAATGTTGTTGTTGATCGGTGTATGGATATTTTTCATGCGCCAAATGCAAGGGGGTGGCCGTGGCGGTGCGATGTCTTTTGGTCGCAGTAAAGCACGTATGTTAAGCGAAGATCAGGTCAAAGTAACATTTCAGGATGTTGCCGGCATTGACGAAGCCAAAGATGAGGTGAGTGAGCTTGTTGAATTTTTACGTGACCCTGGAAAGTTTCAAAAGTTAGGGGGGAAAATTCCTCAAGGTGTTTTGATGGTTGGCTCGCCAGGAACAGGTAAAACGTTACTTGCCAGAGCCATTGCTGGTGAAGCAAAAGTTCCTTTTTTTACTATTTCAGGTTCTGACTTTGTTGAGATGTTTGTGGGTGTGGGTGCTGCTCGTGTTCGTGATATGTTTGAACAAGCGAAAAAACATGCTCCATGCATTATTTTTATTGATGAGATTGATGCCGTTGGTCGCCATCGTGGTGCGGGTTTAGGCGGTGGGCATGATGAACGTGAACAGACACTCAATCAATTGCTTGTCGAGATGGATGGTTTTGAAGGTAATGAAGGTGTCATTGTCATTGCAGCAACAAACAGACCTGATGTTTTAGATCCTGCATTGTTACGTCCAGGTCGTTTTGACCGTCAAGTTGTTGTGCCGTTGCCTGATGTACGTGGTCGTGAAAAAATCTTGACAGTTCATATGCGAAAAACACCAATTGATGATGATGTAAAACCCAGCATTTTGGCGCGAGGTACTCCTGGATTTTCTGGTGCAGATCTTGCCAACTTAGTTAATGAAGCGGCTCTGTTTGCGGCACGAGAAGGTGAGCGCACAGTGAATATGAATGCGTTTGAGAAAGCAAAAGATAAAATCATGATGGGTGCTGAACGTCGCTCATTGGTGATGAGCGATGAAGAGAAAAAGTTAACCGCTTATCATGAAGCAGGGCATGCTATCGTAGGTCGGTTGGTTCCTTCTCATGATCCAGTTCATAAAGTGACGATTATTCCTCGTGGCCGAGCGCTTGGTGTCACCATGTTTTTGCCGACAGAAGATCGACATAGTATGAGCAAGCAACGTCTGGAAAGCCAAATATCGACTATGTTTGGCGGGCGTATTGCAGAGGAATTAATTTTTGGCGAAGACTTTGTTACAACTGGAGCCAGCAATGATATTCAGCGAGCGACTGATATTGCACGCCGTATGGTGACTCAATGGGGGCTGTCTGATAAATTAGGGCCGTTAACTTATGGCGAAGAGGAAGAGGAGATTTTTCTTGGACGTTCTGTTAGCCAGCATAAAACAGTCTCTGATGAAACAGCGATAATTATTGATCAGGAAGTTCGACGTATTGCTGATGAAAACTATGAACGATCTGAAAAACTCCTGAAAAATAATATTCAAAAGCTTCATTTAATGGCTGAAAGTCTATTAAAATATGAAACAATTGATAGCAGTCAAATTGATGAAATTATGGAAGGAAAAAATCCAACACCTCCTAAGGACTGGGACAGCTCTGACGACTCTTCAAATAATAGTGATAGTGGTGATGGAAAAACGATTAGCGAAGTGAATGATTCAAAGCATAAACCTGCTGATGGAAATATTGGTGGCCCTGCCGAGCAGCATTAATCTTTTTATCAATAATTTAAAGGGCTATTTCAAACAGAAGTAGCCTGAAAAATCAAAAGAAAAAGCAATGTTTAACGCAGGGCATGTATTTAATTTTTCCCGTACAAGCCGTCAGCTTGATCTGAATTTACCCCAAGTTATGGGGGTTCTTAATGTTACCCCCGATTCATTTTCTGACGGTGGTCAGTTTAATTCGCTAGATCAAGAATTGGAGCATGCTTTATCTATGGAGGCCGATGGAGCGGCAATAATTGATGTGGGTGGAGAGTCTACTCGACCTGATGCAAACTCTGTTTCTGTTGACGAAGAGCTTGAGCGGGTCATTCCTGTGATTGAAGCTATCCGTAAAGAATCTCTGGTTCCTGTTTCTATTGATACAAGTAAGCCTGAAGTGATGAAGGCGGCAGTGAGTGCTGGTGCTGATATTATTAATGATGTTCGAGCTCTACAGGCTACCGGGGCTTTAAAGGTCGCAGCACAATTGCAAGTTCCTGTCTGTTTAATGCATATGCAAGGTATGCCTGGTACGATGCAGAAACAGCCAGTATATCATAGTGTTGTCGACGACATTAAAAATTTTTTTCAACAACGTTTAGCGGTTTGTATTAATGCCGGTATTTTACGTGAAAATATAATTATTGACCCAGGTTTTGGTTTTGGAAAAACACTGGAACATAATCTGAAATTACTAAAGAACTTGCCCAGCTTTTCAAATCTTGATGCTCCAATACTTGTCGGTGTGTCTCGTAAATCAATGTTGGGTACGCTGCTTGATGTCCCTGTAGAAAAAAGGCTTCATGGCAGTATTGCGTTAGCTGTGCTTGCTGTCTGGCAAGGTGCGTCAATAATAAGAACTCATGATGTAAAAGAGACTGTTGATGCTGTTCATGTATGCAGTGCTGTTAAAGAGGTTAATTAACAATTTTCGTGCTCGTTTCCAAGCAAAATAATTACAAAAAGTTATTACAATTAATCGTACCGTTTACGCGTAGGGGAAAATAATGAAAAAACGTTACTTTGGAACGGATGGTATCCGTGGGAAAGTAGGGGAAGAGCCCATTACTGCAGAATTTATGCTAAAACTTGGCTGGGCTTTAGGGCGTGTTTTAGCTAAAGGTGAGTCAAGCAAGGTTGTTATTGGAAAAGATACACGCACATCAGGCTACATGTTTGAGTCGGCTCTGGAAGCAGGGTTGTCTGCAGCGGGTGTCGATATCTTGCTTTTAGGGCCAATGCCTACCCCGGCTGTTGCCTATTTAACACGTACTTTCCGTGCACAAGCAGGTATTGTAATCAGTGCTTCTCATAATCCATATTTTGATAATGGTATTAAGTTTTTCTCTGCTGAAGGAAAGAAACTTCCTGATAGCACTGAACTAGAGATTGAAGCTCAATTAGATGAAATCATGAAAACTGTGGATTCAGCACATCTGGGTAAAGCTGAACGTATCGAAGATTCTGCTGGTCGTTATATCGAATTTTGTAAAAGTACCATTCCGGCAAAAATAGGGCTCCATGGTTTAAGAGTTGTTTTGGATTGTGCTAATGGCGCGACTTATCATGTGGCTCCTGCTGTTTTTGAGGAGTTGGGTGCAGAAGTTATTGCAATTGGTGTTGAACCTGATGGTTTGAATATCAATGAAAATTGTGGGTCAACTCAGCCTGATACGTTAAGTAAAGCAGTTTTAACACATCGAGCCGATTTAGGGATTGCTCTGGACGGTGATGGTGATCGTCTGATTATGGTCGATGGCAAAGGTGAAATCATTGATGGCGATGAAATACTTTTTATTATTGCAAACTCTTTTTTGAAGAGTGACTCGCTTGGAAAAAACTCTGTTGTTGTGGGAACCTTAATGAGTAATCTGGGGCTTGAGCATGCACTTGCCAATCTCGGTATAAAATTGGAACGCGCCAATGTAGGTGATCGTTATGTTATGGAGATGCTCAAGAAAAAAGGGGGAGTTTTAGGAGGCGAATCATCAGGTCATATTATTTGTCTGAATCGCTCAACAACTGGAGATGGGCTTATTGCAGCACTGCAGGTTTTGAATGAAGTCAGGCAAACAGGAAAAACACTTCATGAACTCAAGTCGGGTATGAAAAAATACCCACAAAAACTCATTAATGTCAGGGTCAATAAGAAATTTGACTTTCGCCAACACCCATTGGTTTCTGATGCTATAAAAATAGCTGAGGCTGAGCTTGCAGATACTGGGCGTATTTTACTTCGTGAATCAGGTACTGAGCCATTAATTCGAGTGATGGTGGAAGGACGTGATCATGATAAGGTCTGTATACAAGCTGAAAAGTTAGCTCATGCAGTTAAACTCGCGGCTGAAAAAAAGTCCTAATGATGTTTTTTTCCTTTGGTACGGCGTTTATTCCATGCTTGTATCACTTTTATGCGCCATACCAAGTGGATCAAAAGATATCCGATTATAGAGCTGACAATGGCTAAAATAATACACCCAACCAACACTGGAAACCAAACGTTACCGAGCCCATTTTGAAAACTTTCAATGGTAAATTCTATCTCTATCGGAGTGATAGATGAGCCTGTGATCAATATGCCTATTTTAAAGGCTAGGAATAGTATAAAAGGTATCGTGACTGGATTAGTAATCCATACCAAACCAACCGCAATCGGTAAATTAACACGGACAACGATAGCAATAGCAGCCGCTAATAACATTTGAACGGGAACGGGAATAAAGGCTGAGAATAAGCCCACGGCAAATGCACCAGAGACTGAGCGACGGTTTAAATGCCAAAGGTTTGCATCATGTAAAAGAGAACCAAACAGCTTTATAAATCTATGCTTTCGAACCTCCTTGGGTTTTGGCATATACTTTTTAATTATTCTCCTTGGCATATTCTCTTTATATCAGAAGCCTGTATAGTATTTATTTCGTTAGAATAACAAAAAATTATAGGTGTTTGTATGCGCTCAGGGACGATCGCATTTTTATCAGGAATTTTACTATTACAGCAGCTTGATCAGTTGCCTGACAGTCTTTGGTGTGGGCTGTTGCTTTTGATCATTCCAGTGATATTCATCATACCACCGATTTTGAGAGTTGTTTCATATTTTTTTTGTGGTTTTTTGTGGGCATTATTGTACTCAACCATGATATTTTCCAGTCACTTGAATGAGTCACTGGAAGGTAAAAATCTTGTTGTTGAGGGATATATTTCATCACTGCCAAAGGTTCATGAACGGAGCACTCAGTTTGAGTTTGATGTGACTGATCTGATGTTTCAAAACCGATCACAATCACTGTCTGGCAAAATTTTGCTCACTTGGTACAACACCGCACCACAGCTTCAACCAGGAGATCAGTGGCGCTTTGTTGTTCGTTTGAAAAGACCGCATGGTTTTATGAATCCGGGAGGCTTTGATTACGAACGCTGGTTATTTCAGAAAGAGATACGAGCCAGGGGCTATATCAGAGAGAGCTCTGTAAACCAGCGAATCACATTCCAGGTAAGTGATTACCCTTTGCAGCGATTTCGCTACTATCTTGCAGACTCTATTTTATCTGTGCTGAGTGATAGCCCGTATAGAGGGATTGTTATGGCGCTTGCTATTGGTGAGCGCCAACATATCTCAGAGGAACAATGGCAAGTGTTCACAGATACAGGAACAAATCATTTGATGGCGATATCTGGGTTGCATGTAGGAATGGTATCGGCACTCCTGTTTTTTGTTGTCAGGTATTTGTGGGGGAATTTTGGTTATTTGTCTCTGCGCTTTCCTGCTCCCAAAGCTGCGGCCACTGCGGCTATTATTGGAGCCTTTTGTTACGCAGCACTTGCAGGATTTTCTGTGCCTACTCAACGAGCCTTCATTATGCTTCTTGTTGTAATGCTGTGTGTCATCTGGCAGCGCCAACGTGCAGCCAGTGAGGTGTTATCACTATCATTGTTAGCCGTACTATTATTTGATCCAAACTCTGTTTTATCCGCTGGATTTTGGCTCTCTTTTGGAGCCGTCGGCATTATTTTATTTGCTATGAATGGACGTATTGGAAAGCCTGGAGTATGGCAAAAGTGGGGTTACATTCATGTGGTTGTGGGTGTGGGGCTGACTCCAATGCTATTGCTGTTATTCCAGAAGGTGGCACTGCTTTCACCTTTAGCTAATTTTGTAGCCGTACCCTGGGTCAGTGGAATCACGGTTCCATTAACATTGCTAGGAACCATCACAGTAGCTGTGATTCCTTTTGCGGGGGAAGTATTACTTAAATTGGCGGATATTTCCCTCTCTTTGATCTGGCCATTTTTAGCTTATATTGCCTCTATTGATGCAATGCTTTGGAATCAGCATGAACCTCCTTTATGGAGTATTCTTCTTGGGATTGTGGGTATTTTATGGTTACTCATTCCTATGGGATCGCCCGCTCGCTGGTTGGGTCTCATATGGTTAATGCCCATTTTTCTGGTTAAGCCCGCTTCGCCTGAAAATGGTGAAGTATGGTTTACTGTGCTTGATGTAGGGCAGGGGCTTTCTGCGGTTGTGCGCACTAAAAACCATACTCTTGTGTATGATTTTGGCCCTCGATTTAATCAGCGGTTTGATACGGGTAAAGCTGTTGTTGTCCCTTTTATGAAAAATCTGGGCGTTGAGAAAATTGATACCTTGATTGTGAGCCATGGTGATAATGATCATATTGGAGGGTTAAACTCTGTATTAGATCAGTTTCAAGCCCATCGTATTTTAACGAGCACACCAGAAGAGATCGCATATGATCACACAGAGCATTGTCGAACTGGGCAGCGATGGCAATGGGATGATGTCTCCTTTCAAATAATTCATCCCGATAAAAATTCACTATTTTCAGGCAATAATGGCTCTTGTGTGCTTCGTATTGAAAATAAGTGGGGGTATCGTATTCTGATTACAGGTGATATTGAAAAAAAAGCGGAAGCCTACTTAGTCAAGTATTATGCGGTTGAATTACCCTCACACATATTGGTTGCACCACATCATGGCAGTAAAACTTCATCAACTCAGTCGTTTATTGATGTAATTAATCCTGAATATGTTGTTTTTCCTGTTGGTTATAGAAACCGGTGGGGCTTTCCAAAAGAGTCTGTAGTGGGGCGTTATCAAATATTAGGTGCTCAAATGTTTGATTCTGCCTCACATGGTGCGGTTACCTTCAGGACGGGAAAACTAAAAAATAGCGTGGAAACTTATCGTCAATCAGGACAGCGTTACTGGCATGTTAAATAGGGATGTTGTTGCAATAGAAAATCCAGTATTATCTATTCTTTCATGTTATGTAAATAATCTCGAGGCCAAAATAAGATATGTTTGAACTCATCCAGTCCGGCGGTTGGTTAATGGTGCCAATCATACTTTGCTCTGTGATCGCTTTTGCCATCATTTGTGAACGTTTCTGGGCATTACAAAAGAAGCGCATTTGCCCCAAAGAGTTAGTACCTCAAATTCTAAAGCTCGCGAAAGATGATCAGCTTCATGAGCGACGTATCAGTGAAATACGGATACTTTCTCCGCTAGGTCGTGTTTTAGCATCTGGCTTATCCAATCTTAAACATAGCCGTGAGGTTATGAAGGAGAGTATCGAAGATACAGGTCGTCATGTTGTGCTTGAGATGGAGCGCTTTTTGAATACATTGGGTACCATTGCGGCAATTACACCACTGTTAGGGTTGCTTGGCACGGTGATTGGTATGATCAAGGTGTTTACAGCGATTACAGAGCAAGGTACAGGTAATCCAGCCGTACTGGCCGGAGGGATTTCAGAGGCGTTGATTACAACTGCCGCTGGTTTAACTGTAGCGATTCCCACACTGATTTTTCATCGCTATTTTCAAAGGCGTGTTGATGAGTTGGTTTGTACAATGGAGCAAGAGTCGATCAAAATGGTAGAAATTCTCCATGGCGAACGTGATATTGAGGAGAATCAACGGTGAACCTGCGCCAGTTCCGTCGAAAATCACTTGATATTAATTTAACGCCATTGATTGATGTTGTTTTTTTACTGCTAATATTTTTTATGGTATCAACAACGTTTAATCGAGAAACTGAAATTTCTGTTGACCTTCCAGATGCCACTGAGACAACATTGCCCACGGATGAACAATCTATTGAAATAACAATCAGTGAAGATGGTCGATACTATATAAATCAACAACTTGTAATTAATACGCAAGTTAAAACATTAAGGTCAGCTTTAACAAAAGTATTAGGTGATCGAAAAAGCTCACATTTAACAATTATTGCCGATGCTAAAACACCTCATCAATCCGTAGTCACTGCGATGGATGTGGCGCGCCAGTTGGGATTGGTACACATCTCAATTGCAACGCAGCAAACAAAATAATGCGGTGAACCCTCTTTGGTACAGCAAAAGTTGGATTCTCTGGTTATTACTACCCATATCACTGATTTTTTGGGGGGTATCAACGATACGCCGTGCTTTGTATCGCACTGGGATTTTCAAGGTCTCGCACTTTCCTGTTCCAGTGATTATTGTTGGAAATATTACGGTCGGTGGTACAGGTAAAACACCACTGGTTATCTGGCTTGTCCAGTATTTGAAAAAACAAGGGTATTCACCCGGTATTGTCAGTCGGGGTTATGGAGGAACGAAGAGTCACGAATCTCGTGCTGTTACGGTTCACTCGGATCCTGCTGCTGTTGGAGATGAACCATGGTTACTTGCACACCGTTGCCAATGTCCTGTTGTTGTCAATCGAAACCGTCCTTTGGCTGTGGAATATCTTTTAGGCAATTATAAGTGTGATATTGTTATCAGTGATGATGGCTTGCAGCATTACGCATTAGCACGAGATATTGAAATTGTTGTTGTGGATGGGGAACGTCGTTTTGGAAATTCTTTTTGTCTACCGGCGGGGCCACTACGAGAAATTAAGAGTCGCCTGAAACAGGTTGATTTAATTGTAAATAATGGCGGGCCAGTTAAAGGTTGTGAGCATTTAATGCGGCTTGATGGCGTTGAAGTGTGTGCTGTAAAAAATAGTGACCCTATCGTGCGACATCCACTCTCTTTTTTAAAGGGTCAAACAGTACATGCTGTTGCTGGCATTGGTTATCCGTCACGCTTTTTTAAGTATTTAAAAAGCTTTGGGTTGGCTATTGTTGAACATCCATTTCCCGATCATCACAGTTTTATGGAGAGTGACTTTGAATTTGAAAATCACTCTTCACCAATATTGATGACAGAAAAAGATGCAATGAAATGTCAAAAATTTGCAAAGGATAATTATTGGTATTTACCTGTAAATGCTTTTATGAAGCATGAATTTAGTCTACATTTAAATCATTTACTCACAAACGTATTGAAGAATAAGAAAGCTCATGGATAAAAAACTATTAGATATTCTCGTTTGCCCTGTATGTAAAGGGCCAATTTTATATAAAAAAGAGGCGAATGAACTGGTGTGCAAAGCATGCAGACTTGCTTACTCAATTCAGGATGATATTCCAGTTATGCTAGAAACCGAAGCGCGCCAACTTGATGCTGATGAAGAAGTTTAATGAGGTTTCGAGTTGTTATTCCGGCACGTTATGCATCTCAGCGGCTGCCAGGTAAGCCACTACTCGATATTGCAGGGAAAAGCATGATTCAGCATGTTTATGAGCGAGCCATTGCTTCAGGCGCTGATGATGTCATTATCGCTACAGATGATAGGCGAGTTTACCTGGCGGCTCAAAGATTTGATGCCCATGTTGTGATGACTTCTGATCAGCACCACTCTGGTACAGATCGTTTATCAGAAGTGGCTCGAAACCTGAAGTTTTCAAACGATGACATTGTGGTCAATTTGCAAGGGGATGAGCCATTGATGCCTGCAAGTTTGGTGCGCCAGGTCGCGAAAAATCTTGCCACTCATCATCAGGCCAGTATTGCGACCTTATGTGAACGGATCAAATGTGCATCAGAGTTGTTTGATCCACATGTAGTAAAAGTTGTTATGGATCACGATGGCTATGCACTCTATTTTAGTCGTGCGTCCATTCCATGGGATAGAGATGCCTTTTCAATATCAACTGAGGTATTACCTGAGCGCTCTGAGCACTATAGGCATATCGGGCTTTATGCATATCGAGCGGGTTTTTTAGAAAAATTTGTGAGGTGCGCACCCTGTCCTTTAGAAAAAATGGAGTCTTTAGAACAACTTAGGGCGTTATGGTTAGGTGAAAAGATACATGTGGCTGAAGTGCAGGAACATCCCGGCCATGGTGTGGATACTGAAGAAGATCTGGAGCGGTTACGAAAATTATTTCGTAACTGTTCCTAATCAATAATTTAATTTCAGCTCTATAAATTCAGAGCTTAATTCAGTTTTTTCTGCATTGGTGTAAACAGGTAGCGTGATCGTACTTGGAACACGTCGATGTGCCTCTCCATGTTGATCAGGCTGAATAATTCCAGGTTGTTGTGTGGATTTGAGCACTAACGCAGCTTCATCTTCCAGCACTTCAATAATAACATGCTCTTGATCTTGCCAATTGATATGAGTGCCAATCAACGATCGAAGTTGATGTGTCGAAACTGTTTTCATCTGTTTATAATATCATGTGCACGTTCATTAAGTATTAATTATAATCGGCATATAAATCAATCTATATAGTTTTTAAGTGGGGCCTCAGTGGTTAAAGTTCTTTTTGTTTGTATGGGAAATATATGTCGTTCACCAACGGCTGAAGGTATGTTTCAAAAATTGGTTAATCAATATGGGTTGTCGAACTCTCTTGAGATTGATTCAGCAGGCACTCATGCATATCATATTGCAGAGAGTCCTGATCGCAGAGCGCAGGTGGCTTCAGCAAAACGTAAAGCAGATATCAGTGCTTATCGTGCTAGGCGAGTCGAAGAGAGAGACTTCGAATACTTTGATTATATTCTGGCCATGGATAGAGAAAATCTGGACAATTTAATCGAAGCCGCTCCATCTGAGTATCAAAATAAAATAGAGCTGTTTTTAGACTATGCCCCCGATCTGTCTGAAAAAGAAGTTCCTGACCCTTACTATGGGGGGCAGTCTGGATTCGAGCGGGTTCTCGACCTTGTTGAAGTGGCTTCAGAGGGGTTGTTGAGTAAAATTATACTGAAGGATTTTTAAATTTTTTGAATTCAAGCCATAAGTTGCCACTATTTTATTCATAAAAATTATGAGTATTTTTTGATGAATCTGGTAGCATCAATAACTGAATTTTTCTTTGTCATATTTGTGGAGACTGAACATGAATAAAAATCTATTTTCTCTTCTCATACCTGTAGTGCCTGTTTTATTTTTGAGTGCATGTATTGATGAGGAGGTATCAAAGGCTAATCTCGAAAAAGCGTCTGTAAAGATACAACAAATAGCCGAAGATGGTGAAGTTATAGATCTTGGTAGTGGTTTTTTCATCGGTGATGAGGGGTATATCGTTACAAATAACCATGTAGTCGCAGGTGTAAGCACGTTAGAAATATCTGGCTCCGGGTTTACAGGATTAGCAACTCATGTGGCTGCCAATGAATGTGCTGATTTGGCCGTAATAAAACTCGTAGAAGCTGATTCCTCTTCTTATGCAGGGTTGGAGTGGTATCAAGGAACTCCGCAGATTGGAACAAAAATAGGAACTGGTGGTTTTCCTGCAAATACTCAAAGCAGCCATAGTGAAGGTAGCTATACTTACTTTGAAGGGATAATTAATACAAACCCAAAACCATTTGGTTTTCCCTTGCACCCTGTTGATGCATTTATTCATGATGCAGCAATCTCTCCAGGCAGTTCCGGTGGCGCTGTTATTGAACTGCAAACAGGAAAAGTTGTTGGTGTTAATTTTGGGGGTTTAGAGGATAACAATCGTAAAGCTGCAATTTCGTTAGATATTGCGAGAATAAATGTTGAAAAAATGATCTTGGGTGAAGATGTTCCCTCAATCGGAATCTTTGGAAGATTCGCATCTATAGATAATAATACGGGGGTTCGCGTCGTAGCAATAAACAGTGATAGTAAAGCTGAGGCAACAGGTATTAGGCCAGACGACCTGATTGTTAAAGCTGGAGATACAGACTTAGATGATGGTAGTAATGCATTACTACCATACTGCGAAGTTTTGCAAACACATACTGATAATAACCCTGATAATATTTTATCCATAGAAATTTATCGTCCAGATATTGGAGAATTTTGTGTTGGAGAGATCAATGGTGAGGAGTTGACGCTTAAAGATGACAGCAGTCAATCTTGCCCACTGGAATCTATTAAACCATCATCATCAGGTGAAAATACTATTTCGGGAGAGCTTGATTCAGATGATTTTCAGTCAGATTCTGGGGAATACATAGATCATTTTGATGTGATAGCACAAGAATCAGGGATGGCGATGGTTACAGTAGATTCATTAATTAATGGAATTACTATAGGTATAATAAGGGATAGGGATAGTCGAATTATTGATAATGTAAGTGGGAAAGAGTTTGACGTTGTTAGTGGAGAATTATTTCGTATGATTGTGTTCGGTGACTCAGATGAAACGGGTTCCTATGAATTAACACTGAATAATTTGAAATTATCGAAGGAACTTAAATAGGCACTGCTAATTTAGTATAGCTCTGATGCAACAAATTAAAGTGTTGCAATTTTAATTTTTGTGTGTTTACATTGAACTGTAAAAAATATTGACACACTTGTTGAATAATAAAAACAAGAAGATAATATGACATGCAGAATATCAAAGCTCAAAGTCCAGGCAGTAATTTTTCTACTGTGTTCACTGGTGATTCCTACGGCCTATGCAGACCTGCCACTGACCATTGAAGATTTACTCACAGAAGAGCGCCGCTGGCGTGTTGACTTCAATCTAACCTACTCCAACAGTGATCGAAAAAGATCGGATGCCCGTTATGGGCTGATTCAAGTCGGTCAAAATCAATCAATTTCTATTCCATTAAATGTGGGTGATGCCCGAACCAATTCAGACATATTAGCCATGACCGCTGGCGTGCGTTACGGATTAACACTGGATACTGAGCTATACAGCCGCATCACTGGCATCGCAGAAGATCGTCGTAAATTTAATGTCGATGGGTTTTCAAGTACAACCAGCACCCGCCCCACGGATCTGTGGTTTGGTGTGAATCACCGCTTTTCAAATGATAATAATACCCCAGCACTGCTGGGCTTTTCCGAATTGGCACTGGCTGAAAATGTTGCATTTGAAGGGGAAGATATCGTCTTTGGAAAATCATTGTTACTGGGGATAACCACTTACCGCGCAATAGACCCATAATATCTTTATTTATACAAACAATAGAAGATACTGAACGCAAGGATAATAAATTACGTTAATTTAAACAATCGGCATCACCCATTAGCACGTAGGTTGGGATGAACTTGTGAGCCCTAACGTGAACAAAGCCACACCATATTAATCTATATATAATATTTTTTTATAGATATGTAGTTAAAAAATATTGGTCGTAGTAGGATTTAGTTGCTCCGATTATACAAATTCAGGAGGTAACAATAATATGAAAGATGATATTACATTTAGAGCGGCTTATGGCATTTTATTAATTCACGGGTTGGCATTTTACACGATATTGGTATTGATTACTGATGGTTTAAATGTGGATGTTAAGGCTTATTTTTTTAGTGCAATTTTACCTGCCATTGGCACTTTTGCAATGATTCGTTATTTTAAAATTATAGTCACAAAAGAAGGAGTTAGTTCTTATGATTTCTGGGGGAGATCCCGTTTTGTTGAGTGGAATAATATTACCCAGATTAATCCTGTAAGAATAATTGGCCTTAAATACATTAGAGTCGTTTACTCAACAGGAAAGCAACCACTATGGATGCCACTATTCTTGGATGACGTAATTCTATTCAAAAAAGAAGTTAAAAAAAGGGTAGAAAGTAGCAATCCACTAATAGAATATTTAGAGCGTCATGTTTGATTATCCAAGCACTTAACATGATTAATTTGAAAAAATGATAATAAATATTAAACAAACAGTTCTGTTGATCTTGATGAGTCTGGCAATAAATACCGCCAACGCAGCCAATGTGATGTTAACAAACAATGCCTACGGCACCGAAGTTTCGGTTAAAAGCTGGAAAGAATTACGGGATCAGCATATTGTTAAACAGGATTTGGATTATTCATGCGGAGCGGCATCGGCGGCGACAATTCTGAATGGGTTTTATGGTTTGAATGTCACCGAAAAAGAGTTGCTGGACTTGATCAAGCATGAGCATGGTGATGATGGCGCGGCCTCTTTTCAGGATTTAGCGGAAGCGGTGAATGACTATGGCATGAAAGGCATGGGCTTGGCGCTCGGTTTTGAAGAGCTGAAAAAGCTTAAAGTCCCCGCGATTGCCTATATGAAATATCGTGATAATGACCACTTCTCAGTGATACGCGGAGTCAGTGAAAATGGCACGGTTTTATTGGGTGACCCTTCATGGGGAAATCGCAAATTTACCCAACATCAATTCCTCTCCATGTGGGAAACACGCGATGATGATCAGTTAAAAGGAAAAATCCTGCTGATTCTACCTGATGGGGCGGATACCGATTTAATTCAGCGTGAATTTTTCGGGCTATCAGATGAATCCAATTTGGCGATTGAACTTCTGACCACCGATCGAATCTAGTTAAAAATATTTTGGAAATAATAACAACACATTAAGGAGTCTCTTTGTCATGTCGAAACGTCTATCTAGCGGAATTTTTATTGCTACTGTGATGCTCGCGGGGTGTGCTCAAACCCCGACTGAAAATTCATCTTCTCACGCTCATCATACCTCTTCACAAGCGAAAGCAAGTTATGCGCTTGATGCGAAAGGCACCACAGAGCCACTCAGCCAAAAAGAGATCGTTGATCAAATCATGCTTGAATCAGGTCTGGATGAGATGATTGAGCAGATGCCTGCGATGATCACATCAATGAGTGCCAATCAGCCTCCGCCCCCCATGATAAAAATAGAGAACTATGAGAAGTTCAATGCTAATCTCATTCAGATATTCGAACCAGTTAAAACTCGAAAAATATTTAAAGATTATCTTGATGAGCATTATGATGCCAAGCGATATCCTGAATTTTTAGCCCTTTTGAAAACACCTTTGGCACAGGAAATGAAGGCTCTGGACTTAGCATCTCAAACACCCGAAGCACACCAAGAGATGATGGAAACAGGCGATTTACTGATGCGCGAAGCATCACCAGAGCGGCTTGAATTAGTACGCCAATTTGATGAAGCCACAGGTGCCACGGAAATGATGGTTGATATGCAGATGATTATAGCGGGAGCCATTCAACGTAATATGAATGAAATTATGCCCCCTGAACACCGCATGGCAGAAGCGCAACTTGAAGAGATGTTGGAGCAGGGGCGAATGCAATCCATGCTTCCTGCCCGGCAATATATGCAATTGAGTATGGTTTATTCGTACCGCTCTGTGGATGATGAAAAACTCAATGATTATTTTGATCTTCACCAGTCAGAAATTGGTCTTTGGGGCACTGAATTGGCTAAAGGTTCTATATTGAAATGGGCCGAAAGTATGGGTGAGGAGATGGCTGCGGTGATGGAAAAAACGTTTCTTGAGACGAATCAGTAATCCTGATGAGTCGATGAAAGGAGTGCCAGTTTATGTCTAGCCACCTGGTGACCGGTGTTTTGGTTGTTGTTGCGCTCATCGCAGGGTGCTCGCAAACGCCTGTACAAAATTTATCTTCAAAAAATATTCTACAATCATATAGTCAAACAGAAATGATTGATGAGATTATCCGTGAATCAGGTTGGGATGAAAGGCTTGAAATCATCGCTTCGACAGGCTCTAAAAAGAGCTCGGACAAGACAGATATTATGGTGAAAAAGGAGAAATATGAAAAGTTTGAGGCTAATATAGCTCAGGCTTTTGATGCCGTTGAAATTCGAAAAATATTCACCGACTCTCTTGAAGCCAATTATGATGCCAAGCAATTTTCCGAGTTGTTAGCCTGGCTGAAAACACCTTTGGTGCAGGAGATGATGGCCATGGAACTGGCGACACTGATGCCGCAAGCTCAATATGAAATGAGCTTGAGGGGGGATAAGATGATGCGTGAAGCATCACCCCTGCGGCTGGAGTGGATACGCCAAATGGATGAGGCCAGGAATTTAACGGAAGAGCAGGTTGATATGATCATGATGCAAAGAGCTATTATTCAGCGCCACAGAAATAAAGCAATGCCACCTGAATATCACCTGACCGAAGTGGAGCTGGAAAAAAAGTTGACACAGCAGCGCATGAAACTGATGTTACCGACACGGCAATCTATCCAGTTGGGCATGCTCTACGGGTATCGTTCGGTGGCTGATGATGATCTGAATCGTTACCTTAAAGCGTCTCAGTCGGAAATAAATCAGTGGGGAGCCGCTCTCTTTAAAAATGCCGCAATAATGGTTGTGGAAAATATTGGCACCCATAAGGCTGAAGTGATAAAAAAAACGTTTATTGAAATGAATCAATAATATTCTCATTGCCACATAGCGGCATTCCATTGCCGCGTCTGTTTTCAAACCAATCATAATATCATTGGTAACACTCTGTTTTTAATGAAAATCTAAGTTCTGGCACAATGTTTGCTCTGTTTATTCACAAATTAAACAGGAGACGGTGATGCCAAATAATATTAGTAGTGCTCTAGGACAATACGCTGACACGCTGGTATTACGTTCACGGCGTGCTGAAATCTTGGCTAACAATCTTGCAAATGCAGATACACCTGGCTTTAAAGCTCGGGATATGGATTTTGCCAGTGCTCTGAAAGATGCATCAAAAACAGCCATACAACTTAAAACGACCTCTTCCGGACATGTTTCAAGTGCTGCGTTAGCAACCTCAAATAGTGAGGATCTTATGTATCGAGTCCCGACTCAGCCTTCATTGGATGGCAATACGGTTGAAACGCACATTGAGCAGGCTGAATTTTCTAAAAATGCACTGAATTACCAAGCAACGCTCACGTTTTTGAATGGCCGTATTAATGGCCTTAAAGGAGCTCTTAAAGGGGAATAATCATGTCACTTCTAAATATTTTTAATATTTCAGGTTCGGGGATGAGTGCTCAATCTCATCGCTTGAATATTACGGCCAGTAACTTGGCCAATGCAGGCAATACGGCCGGTAAGGCTGAAGATGTTTATCGTGCAAAAGAGCCCGTATTTGAAGCTATGATGAATGAGTTTGATGATGAAAATGTCGGTGTGAGAATGACAAATATTCTTGAATCAAATGCTGAGGCATTGAAACGTTTTGAGCCGAATAATCCATTGGCCGATGAAGAGGGCTATGTTTATTCTTCAAATGTTAACGTCATTGAGCAGATGGCCAATATGATCTCCGCATCGAGATCTTACCAAAACAATATCGAAGTGATGAATACATCAAAGCAGTTGTTGATGAATACATTAAATATTGGCCGATAAATTTAGGTAGATAAAATGTCAACACATATTGATAACAATGTAGTCAGTCAGTTAGGCCTTGGGCAGCAGACTGAGAAGAAAAAAACAGAGCTGGGTCAAGGTGATTTTATGAGGCTCATGACATCACAGTTGAGCAATCAAGATCCATTAAAGCCTATGGATAATGGTGATTTTTTGTCTCAAATGGCACAGTTTAGTACGTCATCAGGAATTCAAACACTGAATGATTCTTTTAGTCAGTTGAGCAACTCACTCTATTCCAGTCAAGCACTACAGGCTTCCAGCTTGATTGGGCGCACCGTGCAGCTTCCGGGTAATACCGCTTATATGGAAAAGCAAGGTGGATTTAATGGTGCTCTGGAGTTACCTGTAAGCAGCTCAGAAGTTCAAGTTACGATCTCGGATTTAGGTGGCAATGTGGTGAAACAGATCAACTTAGGTGCACAGGAGTCTGGGCAAGTTGGATTCAACTGGGATGGAACCGGCAGTGATGGAGAAGCGTTAATGCCTGGAAAATATAACGTGACGGCTCAAGCGGTGATTGATGGAAAAGATCAGGCATTAAACACAGTGATTGAAGCAAAAGTTGAAAGTGTCACATTAGGCAGCGGTAGTAGCGGGCTTATGGTGAATTTAGCAGGCTTAGGTGCGGCTGCTTTTAATGAAGTCAAACAGATCAAGTAACAAGGAGAAGTATTATGCCATTTCGTATTGCTTTAAGTGGATTAAATGCCGCTTCAACAGACCTTCGAGTAATTGGTAATAATGTTGCCAATGCCAGTACAACGGGGTTTAAACAATCTCGGACTGAATTTTCAGATATCTATGCCACATCTAATCTGGGTACAGCGTCCGATGCTGTGGGGAGCGGGGTGAAAGTATCGAATGTTGCCCAGCAATTTTCCCAGGGTAATACTGAATTTACCAACAATGCACTTGATCTGGCGATCAGTGGCCAAGGGTTTTTCAGGCTGGATGATAATGGCACGATTATGTACAGCCGTGCGGGTGCATTTGGTGTAGACAATGATGGCTTTATTGTGAACAGCTCAGATCAAAAACTAACGGGCTATATGGTGGACGATATCGGTAACGTAACAGGGGCACAAGGCAGTATTCAGCTCCGTACTGATGATCTTTCTCCCAGAGCGACGACTTCTGTAGATTTGGGTCTGAACTTAAATGCAGATGCTGAGGTGCCTGGCGCGGCGGTGACCTCCTCTGCCATTCAGTTTGGAGGTGCAATATTGGATACCAATGATTCACCTTACACAACAGGTGATTTTAGTATTTTTGATAGTTATGGCAATGAAGTAAATGACGCAACTTTACAATTTACCTCTGTTGGCGGCACAAACTGGGATGTTGAACTGCTCGTTGGAGGTGCACAGACTCTGCCGCCGACAATAGCAACGGGTGTGAATGTAGGAACCGATGTTGCCACGCTGAGCTGGGATCCTGATGGTGCGGCGAACCAGCCCGCAATTCCAATCACAATTGATACCACTGGGCTGATTTCACAAGCAGTAGGGGCAGGTGCTTCTGATATTACTGCGTTGTCTGATGGCGCAGTACAACGTGAATTTTCTGTCACTGATGCAACAAGTTATAACCGCTCAACATCATTGACTGTATTTGACTCTTTAGGTGCAAGCCAACTGGCCTCTTTTTATTATCGAAAAACAGAAGTTCCAGGTGAATGGGAAAGCTATACATTTATTAATGGCACTCAAATTCCAGGAGCTCAGGCGAATGGTTCGGATTTAATTAACTTTTCAACGGGTGGAAAGCTATTGTCCATTAATGGTGTGCCGGCACCTCCTTCATCAATTAGTACAGCGGATTATAGTCCTGGAGGCGGTGCAGAAAGTATGTCGTTAACGCTTGATTATGCGAGGCTGACTCAATATGGCGGTGGTTTTAATGTCAATGAACTCTCTCAAGATGGCTTCACCACAGGGCGTTTGAGTGGTATTGATATTGATGATACCGGAATGGTTCTGGCGCGTTTTAGCAATGGCCAGACACGGGTAGAAGCGCAGGTGGCATTAGCCAACTTTCGCAACCCACAGGGTCTACGTTCATTGGGTGATACTTCCTGGGCCGAAAGTTTCGATTCGGGGGCTCCACTTGTCGGTTCACCAGGCTCATCCAGTTTAGGTCTGGTTCAATCTGGAGCCTTGGAAGGGTCGAATGTTGACCTGACAGAGCAGCTAGTCAATATGATTACAGCACAGCGAAATTTTCAGGCAAACTCCCAAGTGATCTCGACCGCAGATACGATCACTCAAACGATTATTAATATTCGCTAGTGAATATTAATTTTATAAGTTTGGAGGCATAACATGGATCGAATGCTTTACATTGCGATGTCCGGTGCGAAACAGACCATGCGCTCGCAAGCCGTGAATGCACATAATCTCGCCAACGCTAATACGGCTGGATTTCGTGCAGATATGGAAGCTTTTTCAGGGAAGGCGCTCTCGGGTTCTGGCTGGCCAACGCGCACTTATACTTCAGACAGAAGTACCGGCATAGATTTTACACCAGGCGCAGTGGTGAGTACGGGTCGAGAGCTGGATGTTGCGATTGAAGATTATGGCTTTATCGCGGTGCAAACACCGGATGGTGGAGAAGCTTATACCCGTGCGGGTGATCTGCGTATTGCCAGTGGTGGTGTTGTTACAACGGGTGCGGGTTATCCGGTCAAAGGTAATAACGGAATCATTGCACTGCCGCCTGCTGAAAAAATTGAATTAGGAGCCGATGGTACATTTACAATGTTACCGCTCGGCCAATCTTCTGCGGCACTGGCGGTTGTTGATCGTATCAAGCTGGTTAATCCGCCGTTAGAAGATCTGGTCAAAGGAAAAGATGGTCTTTTACGCTTAAGAGATAACAGTGCAGCTCCGCCAGATGCAAATGTTCGTTTAGTCTCAGGTCACCTAGAAAGCAGTAATGTGAACTCGGTGGACTCAATGATCAAAATGATTTCACTCTCTCGCCAGTTTGAAATGCAGATAAAAATGATGAAAACCACGGAAGATAATGATAAAGCATCCGCTGCGTTATTGCGTTTGCAAGGCTAATTAAGCCGTATCAATAAAAGGAAACAGATATGAATCAAGCATTATGGATCGCTAAAACAGGGCTGGATGCACAGCAAACAAGAATGGCTGTGGTCTCCAATAATCTGGCGAACGTAAATACAACAGGCTTTAAAAGAAGCCGCGCAGTTTTTGAAGATCTTTTCTACCAGAATATTCGCCAGGTGGGAGCGCAATCTTCACAAGATACGCAAATTCCCTCTGGTTTATCTCTGGGTACAGGTGTGAGAACCGTTGCGACTGATAAGCTGCATACTCAGGGCAATATGATCCAGACAGAAAATTCGTTAGATGTTGCAATTGAAGGGCGTGGTTTTTTTCAAATTTTGCAGCCAGACGGTACGCTTGCATATTCACGCGATGGTAACTTTAAAGTGGATAGTCAGGGGCAGATAGTGACCTCTAATGGCTATACACTTCAACCAGCCATTACTGTGCCGGAAAATGCATTGAGCCTTACCATCGGCATTGACGGTGTGGTGAGTGCAACTACTCCTGGTTCGGCAGCTCCGGTGCAACTTGGCAATATTCAACTGGCTGATTTTGTAAATCCAACAGGGCTACAACCCGTCGGTAAAAATCTGTATGTCGAATCAGCAGCCAGTGGAGCAGCCGCAACCTCTACACCAGGTCTGAATGGTGTAGGAACAGTACAGCAGGGCGCGTTGGAAAGTTCAAATATTAATGTTGTTGAAGAGCTGGTCAACATGATAGAAACTCAGCGAGCTTATGAAATGAACTCCAAGGTGATTTCTGCCGCCGATAGAATGCTGCAATATGTGAGTAATAATTTGTAATGGATAGTATTAAGCATATTGTCTATTTATCTGGAATAGCACTGATGATTGCAGGTTGTAGCTATATTCCTCAAAAGCCTGAATTAGCGGACGCTGATGAATTTTTTTACCCAGATATGAAACCTGTAGAAACAACGCCCGGAGCAATTTATGAGTCGAATGCAGGCGGGCTGTTTGAGGATCAAAAAGGTCGCCGTGTTGGCGATATAATCAATGTCAAATTGGCTGAGAAAACAGCGGCCACCAAAAAAGCCAGCACCAGTACCAAAAAAGATAGTGAAGTCAGTGTTGCAGCGCCGACAATTTTTGGAAGTCTTCCATCATTCAAATCACGATTTGACCTTTCTGCCAGCCTCAGCTCTGGCCGTAAATTTACCGGCACGGGAGACAGCACTCAAAGCAACACACTGAATGGCAGCATAGCGGCAGTCATCACCCAGATTTTACCGAATGGAAACTATGTGATTAAAGGGCAAAAAGTACTGGAAATGAATCAGGGTAAAGAGTACATCAAACTCTCTGGCGTGGTACGTCCCAATGATATCAGCACCGATAACTCTATTTTATCAACACAAATTGCCAATGCAAATATCACCTATGCCAGTGAAGGCGTAATGAATGATGTCAATAGAATGGGGTGGTTAGAGCGAGCATTTAATAGCCCTTGGTGGCCGTTTTGATGACGTGGAAATAACTCGGGTGTGTGGATTCAAGATGCCTATATCCATGTTAGAAACCTCAAGTCAGTAAAAAAGTAAAATTATTATAAAAGGCCACTGATTAAATGTTTTAATCAGTGGCCTTTTATGTTGGGTACTACTCTCTAGTCTTTAATGTGTAGCCTGCGGGGATTTCAAAAACACTGTCATGCACGGGTTGAATGGCAACGCTGTTTACTTCGTAAATATAATGAAATATCGGTTCATTGGGGCTAGGTAGAAACATTTTTTTGGCCTTTTTAGAGGCGAAATCTTCTACGCTATCTTGAAGTGCCCCCATTGGATTAGACCAATCAAACCCTTTCTTTTCAGGCTTTGCTGCTACTTGTGTTTCTAGGCAGGCTTTTTTATCAAGATACCAGTCAACTTTAATGGATATTGGATAGCCTTTCACCGTTGCTAATTTTTGGCTCACAGAGCTATTCCACTCGTTGTTTGCCTTTGATGTATCACCGGAAAAAGCAGACAGGGCATTAAAGATTCCATCCGAAAGTAGTAAGGACAAGGGGTTGTTATCTTTCTGTGCCCCTTTTCGGTACGCTCGTGTGGCTTCTTCATTGATTTTCCATACATCTTTCATAGCCGCTGTTGGGATCGTATTCCAGAAGACGATTCTTAAAGTGTTTATATCTTTTTTACCACTGTCGTCTTTATATTCAACTTTCCAGGTTACGTTATACTCTTTTGTTTCATACCCAGATATAGTACGGGTTTGCCCTGTTTCTTTGACTGTGAATGTATTATCAGTGAGGCTCAACTGGCAGCCAGTATCTTCATCAGGATCGTATTTAAACTCCTCTTCATCCTCATCCGTGCTAAATTGTGTGAGGATATTTGTATTACACCCGCTTAACGGGCACTCTAAATATTTTTTATCCAGCAAAGTCCAACTCAGGTTTTTATCCATACGATAGATAATTGTATTATCACCGCCGCCGCCTAAAAGTTTGCTGGCCACCCAAGAGTCATATTTATGTTTGTCGGAAATGCGCCTTTTATCATTGCGCGTGTAGACGAGTTGTTCAAATGTAGAGTCAGGCAATATCATACCACTGACAACGCCGCTGGCCTTCAGAACGGCTGTTGGATTTTTGGGTGTAGTATCAATTTTTTCCGGTGGGGTGGTTGCACACCCAGCCAGTAACACCGCAGTTATAGTCAACCCTGTTTTTTTCATTTTATTTATTCTCCTGAGTCGTAAGTTTGTTGGTTTGTTTTAGAACCTTTAACATAGCTAATGTAATGGTTTTCAGTCAAGGAGTATCTTAAAATGAAAGGTGAGTGATTCGCACTGTTTTGGTAAGTTTTTGTTAGATTTTGGTGCATATTGATTGGTGGAAAAAGTAAATTGGAAGCAGCAAGGCAATATATTTAATAGGTTGACTTACAAATTCTAATTTACTGGCATACAAATTGCTCTTTTCATGTAAAATAGCGACCCATTAAGATGTTGTAAATAATAAGTAACGGAGATCTCGCGTGAAACAAAAATTGGTCATGATCGGTAATGGTATGGCAGGGATGAGAACCATTGAAGAGCTATTGAAACTGGCTCCTGATGCCTACGATATTACTATCTTTGGTGCGGAGCCTTTCGGTAACTACAATCGAATTATGTTATCGCCTGTATTGGCAGGTGAAAAAACCATTGACGAGATTATGATCAATGATTTGCAATGGTATAAAAACAACAATATTACACTGCATGCGAATAAAACAGTGGTTGAAATCAATCGCGCAGAAAAGAAGGTTATTGCAGAAGATGGAACTTTTGAGTCCTATGACCGTTTATTGATTGCTACCGGTTCCAATCCTTTTATGCTTCCTGTGCCAGGGGGCAAGTTATCTGGTGTGATCGGCTTTCGTGATATTCATGATGTTGATACCATGCTCGATAGCGCCAAAACCAAGAAAAAAGCGGTCGTTATTGGTGCGGGCTTATTGGGGCTGGAAGCCGCCAATGGCCTGAAACTTCAAGGCATGGATGTCACTGTTGTGCATATTATGGACTGCCTGATGGAGCGTCAGCTAGATAAGCCAGCAGCCAAGCTATTGCAATCTGAGCTTGAATCACGCGGTATCAAATTTCTACTGGATGCACGAACCCAGGAAATCTTGGGTGATGACCATGTGAGCAGGATACGTTTTGCTGATGGTGCTGAAATTGAAGCAGACCTTGTGGTGATGGCGGTCGGTATTCGCCCTAATTTCGAGTTGGCTCAGAAAGCCGATCTTGAATGTGATCGTGGTATTGTGGTCAGTGAAACCATGCTGAGCAGTGATCCATCTGTCTACTCAGTGGGTGAGTGTGTACAGTTTGAAGAGCATACGTACGGTCTGGTAGCCCCCTTGTTTGATATGGCTAAAGTTTGTGCCAGCCAACTGGCTGATATTGATCATAAACATTATGTACATACCGAAACTTCAACTAAACTGAAAGTCTCTGGTGTTGATCTGTTTTCTGCTGGAATCATCAATGGTAATGAAGCAACGGATGATATTATTTTTCAAGATCCTGCCAATGGTGTCTATAAAAAAATAATTTTGCAAGATCACAAAATTGTCGGTGTTGTTCTCTATGGCGATACATTTGATGGCAGTTGGTATTTTGAGCTGTTACGTGAAGCAACGGATGTCAGCGAAATGCGTAGCCACTTGCTATTTGGGCAAGCCCATTTAGGGGACTCTGGTCACGGCGGTGTTAATGATGCAATTGCTGCTATGAGTGATGATGCAGAAATTTGTGGTTGTAATGGCGTGACTAAAGGCTGCGTCACTAAGGCCATCATTGAAAAAGGCTTACAGACTCTGGATGAAGTGCGGGCACATACCAAAGCTTCCGCCTCATGTGGCTCTTGTACTGGGTTGGTTGAACAGGTTCTTGCGCATACCTTGGGTGCTGATTATTCGGATTCACCTTCTGAAAAACCTGTCTGTAAATGCACTGACTACACTCACGACGATGTGCGCAAAGCAATCACCGAACAGAAACTGACTTCGCTAAAAGCCTTGATGAATGCAATGGAGTGGCGGACGGTTGATGGTTGTGCAAGTTGTCGTCCTGCGCTCAACTATTATTTGATTGCTGCCTGGCCTGGAAAAGTAGAAGATGACTATCGCTCTCGTTTTATTAACGAACGTATTCATGCCAACATTCAAAAAGATGGTACTTACTCAGTTATACCGAGAATCTGGGGCGGTGTCACCACGGCAGATGAGCTGCGCACAATTGCCGATGTGGCAGATAAATATGAAATTCCAACGGTAAAAATTACTGGCGGTCAACGTATTGATCTGCTGGGTGTGAAAAAAGAAGATTTGCCTGCAGTTTGGGGTGATTTGAATAAAGGTGGAATGATCTCTGGCCATGCTTATTCCAAAGGGTTGCGTACGGTCAAAACGTGTGTTGGACAAGAGTGGTGTCGTTTCGGCACTCAAAAATCAATGCAGATGGGCATTGAACTGGAAAAAATGACCTGGGGCTCATGGACACCCGCCAAGTTTAAAATTGCAGTCAGTGGTTGTCCGCGCAACTGCGCTGAAGCAACAATCAAAGATTTTGGCGTTGTTGCGGTTGATTCCGGTTGGGAGTTACATATTGCAGGAAACGGTGGTATTAAAGTTCGTGTGACAGACTTGTTATGCAAAGTTAAAACGGAAGATGAAGTGCGCGAGTATTGTGGTGCTTTCATGCAGGTTTATCGTGAAGAGGCGCACTACCTGGAGCGTACTGCCCATTGGGTCGAACGTATCGGCTTGCCTTATGTGAAACAGCGCATCGTGGAAGATTCTGAAGGGCGTAAAGCACTGAATAAACGCTTTTTGGAGTCACAGGTTTATGCACAAGTTGACCCCTGGGCAGAGCGCGCCAGTGAAGGTGTGGATGCACATGAATTTGTAGCGTTAACTCAAATCAACAAGCAGCAGTAGTGGAAGAAAAATCATGAGTGATTGGATTAAAGTTGGAAAGTTAAGTGATATTCCCCGTCAAGGTTCACGGATTATTAATAGTGATGAAGGCGATATCGCACTATTTCGTACGATTGATGATGAAGTGTTCGCGCTGCGTGATGAGTGTCCACATGAAAAAGGGCCGCTATCACAAGGCATTATTCATGGTAAAAATGTGACATGCCCACTGCACAGCTGGGTTATATCTCTGGAAGATGGTTGTGCATTACCACCCGACGAGGGCTGCGCAACACACTTTCCTGTAAAGCTGGAAGATAAGAACGTTTTTTTGAAATATTAATATAACATCACAAGGGCGGACACTTAGGTTCGCCCTTATTGATTAATCAAGCCGATTCATACTGGACTTTTAAATATGCTATTTGGTCGCCAGAAAAAAAATCCCATCACATTGCCTGATAAAGGCGTTACGACATGGAAATACACCACATGTGGTTATTGCTCAACTGGCTGCTCAATCGAAGTGGGTTTGAATGCCGAAGGCGTTCCCGTCTCATGCCGTGGTGCGAATGATGCCGATGTGAACCGTGGCAAGCTTTGCATTAAAGGTATTTTTGAATACGAACTGTTTAAAAGCGCAGGGCGGGGTACCGTACCATTAGTTAGAGATAAAACCATTGATGCTTATGAAGAAGCCAGCTGGGATCATGCACTGGATCGCTCAGCCTCAGAAATCAAGCGTATTCAGGAAATGTATGGGCGTGACAGCTTTGCTATTGTTTCAACCGGTCAATTATTAACTGAAGAGTTTTATACATTAGGCAAGCTGACGCGTGGAGCAATTGGCACGAATAACTATGACGGTAATACAACGCTTTGTATGGCTTCCGCCGTGTCAGGTTACAAACGCTCGTTTGGCTCTGATGGTCCGCCAGGTTGTTATGATGATTTTGAACATACCGAATGTCTGATCGCTTTTGGTTCTAACCTGCCTGAGCAACACCCTATTATCTATTGGCGATTGCGTCAGGTGTTAGAGAAAAGATCTTTTCCGGTTATTGTGGTTGACCCTCGTGTGACGATGTTTGCTCAAATGGCTGATATGCATTTGGCAATTACCCCTGGAACGGATGTTGTTTTACTGAATTCATTGGCGCACGTTATTTTGAAAGAGGGGCTGGAAGATCAAGCTTATATTAAAGCCAATACCTCAGGCTTTGATGAATTTTCAGAGCTGGTGGCGCAGTATGACCCTGTATCAGCATCAAAAATTTGCGGCATTGATGAAGATACAATTCGCAATGTTGCCCGGCTTTATGCCAAGGCTGGTTCTGCGATGTCGATCTGGACAATGGGTATCAATCAAAGTACCCATGGTTCAGATGGTGTTGTTGGAATCAATAGTTTGAATTTGATTACAGGCAATATCGGAATCGAAGGGGGAACAAGCCTTTCGATTACGGGGCAATGTAACGCGATGGGAACGCGAGAGTGGTCATCCTGCTCCGGGCTTCCTGGCTACCGCGCTCTGGAGAAAGAGGAAGATCGGCAATATATTGCTGACTACTGGGGCATTGATCCAGAGTTTTTTCCTAAAAAGCGTGGCATGGCGCAAACAGATATTTTTCCAGCCATTGAGTCTGGAGAGATAAAAGGCTTGTGGCTGATTGCAACCAATCCTATGACTTCGATGCCGAATACAGCACGTATTCGAAAAACATTAGAAAAGTTGGAATGCCTGATTGTCCAGGATGCTTATAAGGATGTCGAGACGACTGAGTATGGCCATATTTTTCTACCGAGTGGGCTTTGGGCAGAAAAAGAGGGAGTATTCACTAATACCGAGCGCCGCGTTAATTTGGTGAATAACGTGATTGATCCGCCAGGGATTGCCAAATCTGATCTCTGGATTTTCAATCAGATGGCTAAGCGTTTTGATAACGGTCAAAAAATTAAATTTCCAGAAACAGCGGAAGGTGTTTTTAAAGAGTTATGTGAGCTTTCAAAAGGACGAATGCTGGACTACTCCGGCATGACCTATCAAATGATTGAAGAGCAGTGTGGCATTCAGTGGCCTTGCACTAAAGGAGCTGTTGTCGGTGCTCCTCGTTTGTATACGGATGGTAAATTCCAGTATGCAGATGGCAAAGCAAAACTGATTCCACTGGCTTTTATTGATAATAATGAAAAGCCTGATGATGAATACCCTTTTTGGCTCAGCAGTGGCCGTGTTGTTGAACATTTTCATACACGTACACGAACCGGAAAAGTGGGCAATCAAAATAAATTCAGTCCAACTCCGTATATGGAAATGAACCCAGATGCGGCAAAAGCACTTGGCATAGAACATATGAGTTATGCGCGGCTTGTCAGCAAACGTGGTGATGCTGTGGTGCTGGTGCAGTTAACTCAGCGTGTTGCCCCCAATACTGTATTTATTCCCTTTCACTTTCATGACTGTGTTAATCGTCTGACGCTTGGGTTGCTCGATCCTTATTCAAGGCAGCCTGCATTCAAACAAAATTCTGTAAGAATTGAAGCGGTTGAAGATCAAGAGGCAGCGGCTGTGCGTAATGTTGCAGCACGAACTTATTAATATTTAAGGTAGAAAAATGTTTAAAGTACGTGATAACGAGCCGGACTATGCGATTATTCCCAATATAGAGGTTCCTGATAAAAGTCAGCATGGCACCCCCATTCAACTCGCAGACGAAAAAAGTGAGTTGGCGGGTGAAAGCCTGAATATTAATGGTGATGCTGAAGTGGGTGATAACCCTAATCGCTACAAGCAACATGGCTTTCACTTCACTGCGGATAACTGTATTGCATGTCATGCATGCGAAGCGGCGTGTAGCGAAAAAAATGATCTTCCGGCACATATCAGTTTTCGTTCAGTCGGTTATGTAGAGGGTGGAACCTATCCAGCCTATCAGCGCGTTAATATCTCAATGGCGTGTAACCATTGTGAAGATCCGGTTTGTTTGAAAGGCTGCCCGACACGTGCTTACACTAAATATGCTGAATACGGCGCGGTTCTGCAAGACCCTGATATCTGTTTTGGTTGTGGTTATTGCACTTGGGTATGCCCCTATAATGCACCGCAATTGGATCTGGAAAAAGGCCAGGTTTCAAAATGTAATATGTGTGTGGATCGTCTGGAAGTGGGGTTAAAACCATCCTGTGCTTCGGCTTGTTTGGGTGGGGCACTGGATTTTGGCATCATTGAGTCAAAGCCTGAAAATCGCATACAAGCAAAACTGGAAATTCCAGGATTTCCAACGCCTGAAATTACTCGCCCTAATATCCGCTTTCAGCAGACGCGCAGTCTTCCAAAAGAGATGACACGTCCCGATACAACGCCAATTCGTTACGTCAAAGAGGAAGCGGGGCAGGCAGACTTCAAAACACGGGTGCGTCATAAAGAGGGGGAGTCTGGAAAAATCAAACGTGATTGGAGCCTTAAAAAACTGAGCTCACGAGAAGATCCTCTGGTGCTTTTTACCTTGATATCTCAAGGGGTTATAGGTTCTTTTTTAATACTGTTTCTAGGGCCAATGTTTGGCTTGGAAATGTTATCTGTTGAAAGCCATCCGACTACGAATAAATTAATGTTGGTTGCGCTGCTGGTATTAGAGGGCATTGCTTTGGGCATTTCAACAATGCATCTGGGTAAACCGCATCGTTTTTATCGTGCTTTTAATAACTTGCGTTATTCACCTGTGAGTCGTGAAGTCGCCTCTTTGGCTGTTTTTTATACAATGCTGGGCGGATATACATTAATGACGATTGGTCTGTTTAATTGGTTGCCACAAGGAATGGTCTCTTTTCTTACAGGATTATTGGGTTGGTTAGCGGTGATTTCTGGCCCTGTTGCATTGTATGCAATGCACAATATTTATCGCATTAAAGCACGTCCTTTCTGGAATCATTGGCAAGTATTGAGTAGCTTCTATGGCACCATGCTCACGCTAGGCGCATTGTGGGTGGGTTTGGTATTTTCTGCTGTTTTGTTGTATGAAGGATCAAGCATCTCTGAGCTTATGTTACCTATGGCTTGGTTGATGGTGTTGGGTTTGGCTCTAGAATGCATTGGTCTACTTTTTCATGCAGATTATCTCAAAAAATGTGGTAATGAAGCCGCAGCTTCTCACTGGGTGCAGCGCACAACTTTTGGTAATACTTACATTGCACGTAACGTGGGTCTGGGTGTGAGCTTGTTCGCCGTTCTGGCAGGCGCTGTGATATGCAGTGGTGAAGGTGTTGTTGGTTTTTCTGCTTGGCTCTTGTTAGGTGTAGTTATTATGGCAACGATGCTTGTAGGGCGTGCACTGTTTTATGTGTTAGTCATTCCAACCACCATGCCCGGTGCTTTTTTCTGGCGTAATAGTGGATTTCAAGAGCATGCACGGCAATCTGGCCTGGCTGAAATGCCGCAAGTTGGAGTATTACCACATGAGCATTATCAAGAAGAAGCATTAGCTCGCGCTTCAAAAGAGTTAAAAGAAGATTTTCAAATGATAAAGAAGCAAGGTTTGGCTAAGAGTTTTAATCAATTAAAAGAAAATGTACAACAAGTCATTAAAAATAGTTTTAGTTAGTGCTCGTACGAAATCGCTTAGGCAGCTTGGGCTCGTATAAATTTTTTGTGAGCTTCTCTATTGTAATAATTGATAAGTTTGCTAGGATGCAGAGCTTTTAGTATTCAGGAATATGACAGTGAAAAAATTATTATTAGTAGTTGCTGGTGTTGCAGTATTGGCCGGCTGTTCTAAAACAAGTGATTACAAGCCTGAAGTGGGTGCGAGTGGTGAAGATATTTTCAAGGCGGCTTGTGCGTCTTGTCATGAAGTGAATGATAAGGGGCACTATTTTGAGCTGTCGAAAGATATATCTGTAAAAGATAAGATCGCTAAAGGCAGTTTTTCGATGCCTGCTTTTCCTTATATCATTGGTGATGAGCTTGAAAGTTTGAATGAATATGTATTGGCGAATAGCACAACCCAATAAATAGTAAAAGTCAGGTGGCCGTTGTTCTGGCGGTCACTGTTTTATTGTTCTTTTAAACCATCACTTTCAAGCACCAATACCCGATCCATTTTTTCTGCAAGTTGCAGATCATGCGTGACGATCAGAAAGCTTGTTCCCATATCTTGATTAAGTTGTAACATAAGTTCGTAGACTTGGCCTGCAATTTTTGTATCCAGATTTCCTGTGGGTTCATCGGCCAATACACATTGCGGTTTTGTTACAAGCGCACGAGCAAATGCAGCTCGTTGACGCTCTCCACCTGAGAGCTCGCCTGGTTTGTGTTTAAGTCTGTGGCTTAAGCCCACTTTTTCCAGCAGTGCCCCAGCCGCTTCAGTCGCTTTACGCGGTGATGTGCCTCTGATCAAAAGCGGCATACAGACATTTTCAAGCGCTGTAAACTCAGGTAAAAGGTGGTGAAATTGATAAATAAAACCTAAAAATTGATTACGAAGGTGGCCGCGCTGTGTTGTATTCAGTTTTGTTAAACTTTGCCCATTAAGCCAGACTTCACCTTGCGTAGGAGTATCCAACCCCCCCAGTAGATGAAGCAAGGTACTCTTTCCTGAGCCTGATGCGCCAATGATTGCAATACGCTCACCTTTGTTGATAGTTAGGTTGATATTACTGAGTACGTGGGTTTTCAACGAACCTTCGTCGAAGGTTTTGCTTAAGTTTCGGCAATGTAAAACAGATTGATCTATATTACGATCACTCATAACGTAGAGCCTCCGCAGGCTGGGTTCGGGAGGCTCGCCAGGCAGGGTAGAGTGTGGCGATGACGCTGAGAACAAAAGAGAGCGTTCCAATCAGGTAAACATCACTCCAATCCAGATCTGATGGAAGTTTGCTAATGTAGTAAACATCCGCTGCGAGGAACTCAACATCTAACAAGCGTTCAAGTGCAGGCACAAGCGTTTCTACATTGAGTGCTAATGAAACACCTCCCAGGATACCGAGAGCCGTTCCGACCAATCCAATGAGTATGCCCTGTACCATGAAAATTCCCATAATGGAGCTGGGAGTGGCTCCTAGGGTGCGTAAAATTGCAATGTCACTCTCTTTGTCAGTGACAACCATAACGAGTGTTGAAACAATATTGAAAGCAGCGACGGCAACAATCAGCAGTAAAATGATAAACATGACCAGCTTTTCGGTCTGCACTGCACGAAAAAAATTGGCATGGCGGTAAGTCCAGTCACTTACAAAATAGTGGGCGGGCAGGGCAGAAGATAATGTTTTATTGAATGCTGGCGCATTAAACATTTCATCAAGTTTCAATCGTAAACCACTGACATTATTAGTCATTTTTAAAAGTTTAGCGGCATCGTTAATATGTAAAATGGCTAAGCCATGATCAAACTCATACATGCCTACTTTAAAAATTCCCACCACAGTAAAGCGCTTCATGCGAGGCATAAGGCCAACCGGTGTTACGTTCGCTTGCGGTGTTACCAAAGCAACTTTGTCACCTAAAGTCACGCGTAGAGCAGTGGCCAGTTCAATACCCAGTACGATACCAAACTCACCGGCTTTTAAATTATCCAGCGAACCCGCCAGCATTTTTGATGAAACTTCGGAAACTTGGTCTTCTCGCGAGGGTAAGACTCCGCGAATCATTGCGCCTTCGACATGGCGGCTATTCGTTAACATGCCTTCGCCGTCAATATAAGGAGCTGAGCCAATAATTTGGGGGTAGTGATCCAGCTGTTGATCCAAATCTTGCCAGCTATCAAGTTCACCATCATAGCTGGTGACAGTCATATGTGATGCCACACCTAAAATGCGTTCCCGTAACTCTTTTTCAAAGCCATTCATGACTGAGAGCACGGTAATCAATGCCGTCACACCGACAGCAATACCGAGCATGGAAAGCAGTGAAATAAAGGAGATAAAATGGTTTCGGCGCTTGGCGCGGGTATAGCGTAGGCCGATAAATAGTTCGATTGGTTTAAACATAGCGCGGCATTATAGCCGAAATTTTTAAAAACATGCCTGATTTTTTGTAGGGGCGAACCTGTGTGTTCGCCCTTTTGATGAATGCTTTTTTATGATGAATCAAGATTTCCCTTGAAGCTGTAATAAAATAGCTTCATTTTCTAGAGTTGATACATCCTGAGTAATCTCTTCACCACTGGCAATGGTTCGCAGCAGGCGGCGCATAATTTTTCCTGAGCGGGTTTTGGGTAAATTGTCGGCATAACGAATTTCTGCAGGTTTGGCAATGGAGCCAATCTGTTGTGCCACCCATTTACGTAGCTCGCCAGTGAGTGTTTCGTCAATACCGTCTTCAGGGCGCTTGCCACGTAAAACAACAAAAGCAAAAATGGCTTCGCCCGTTGTTTTATCGGGTTTGCCAATCACTGCGGCTTCAGCAACTTTTGGATGAGCCACTAGTGCAGATTCAATCTCCATGGTGCCTAATCGGTGTCCTGATACATTCAGCACATCATCAATGCGCCCCATGATCCAGAAATAACCATCTTCATCGCGGCGGGCGCTGTCACCCGCGAGATAATATTTTCCATCGAAATGACTCCAGTAGGTGTCGATGTAACGTTGTTCATCACCCCAGACGGTGCGCAACATGGAGGGCCAAGGTTTTTTAATCGCTAGATATCCACCTTTATTAGATGCAGTGATGCTGTTGCCTTTTTCATCAAGAATATCAGCGTCAATGCCGGGCAGTGCTAAAGTGCATGAGCCTGGTTTGGTGGCGACTGCACCAGGAATAGGGGCCAGCATGATAGCTCCGGTTTCTGTTTGCCACCAAGTATCAACAATCGGGCATTGGTCTTTGCCAATGATGCTGCGATACCACATCCAGGCTTCTGGGTTGATGGGCTCGCCTACGGTGCCGAGCAAACGAATGCTGGAAAGGTCATGTTTGTTGGGCAGTTCATCACCCAGTTTCATGAGCGTGCGAATTGCAGTCGGAGCGGTATAAAAAATAGTGACTTTGTGACGGTCGCACATCTCCCAAAAACGATCCCCGTTAGGGGTGGTGGGTGCGCCTTCGTACATCACTATCGTCGCACCTGCCGCTAATGGGCCGTAAGCGACGTAGGAGTGACCCGTGATCCAGCCTACGTCCGCGGTGCACCAGAAAATATCGTCATCACGAATATCAAAAACCCATTTTGTACTCATGAGTGCGCCCAGCAGGTAGCCTGCACTTGAGTGCTGTATGCCTTTGGGTTTGCCTGTAGATCCTGATGTATAGAGTAAAAATAGCGGGTGTTCACTGTTCACCCAGGTGGGTTCGCATGAGACATCCACACCTTGCAGTGCCGCATGCCACCAAATGTCACGCGATGGGGTCATTGATATGTCATGGCCTGTGCGCTTAAGTGTGATCACTGTGGTGACTGAATCAGCCCCAATTTTCAGGGCTTTATCACAAGTGGCTTTGAGCTCGATGATTTTTCCACCACGGTAACAACCGTCAGCGGTGATGAGTGCTTTGGCTCCTGTGTCTCTAATACGATCATTGAGTGATTGTGCGGAAAATCCACCAAACACAACGGAGTGAATCGCACCAATGCGAGCACAGGCTTGCATGGCGATTACAGCTTCTGGGCACATGGGCATATAGAGGATCACTCGATCCCCCATTTTTATATCTTGTGCTTTGAGTGCATTGGCAAAATGGCAGACATCGCTATGCAGCTCTTTGTAGCTGATATGACGGGTATCGCCTTGCTCATCTTCAAAAATAATCGCATTTTTAGAACCATTTTTTTCGAGATGACGATCCAGGCAGTTATATGAAATATTGAGCTCACCTTCTTCAAACCAACGATAGTGAGGGGCGTTATTGCTGTTGAGTATTGTTTGAAAAGGTTTGTGCCAACTGAGTTCGGTGCGAGCAAGGTCTGCCCAGAAACCTTCGTAATCATCTTCTGCCTTTTGATAGAGTGCTTTTAGTGTTTCCATGTCTGGAATACGAGCTTGCTCAGAAAATGTTTGGCTGGGTTGGAACAGACGATTTTCATTTAGAATGGATTCTATTTCGTGGCTCATGGTTCGGCTCTCCATTTTGGTGCTTTCAAATAGTTTTTTGGGCACAATACAGTATTGCTGGGTGGCTGGGTGTTATCGAGTGTCGGATAGTTAATGTTAAAATGAAGTCCACGACTCTCTTTGCGCTGACTTGCCGAACGAATAATAAGTTCAGCAACCAGAGCTAAATTTCTAAGTTCAATCAAGTTGGAGCTGATACGAAAACGGCTGTAATACTCATCAATCTCTTTTTGCAGCAGTTCAATACGATTTCTGGCGCGTTGCAGGCGTTTATTGCTGCGCTCTATACCGACGTAGTTCCACATAAAACGTCTGAGTTCATGCCAGTCATGAGCGATCACGACCTGTTCATCGGAGTCACAAATCTGGCTTTCATCCCATGCGGGGAGTTGTGTGGGGGAAGATGAAATCTCAAGTTTTTCCAGGATATCTTCACTGGCAGTACGTGCGAATACAATACACTCCAGTAGTGAGTTGCTTGCCATGCGATTAGCTCCGTGCATGCCTGTAAATGCAGTTTCACCAATGGCATAAAGCCCTTCGATATCAGCGCGGCCAGATAAATCAGTCATAATTCCACCGCAGATATAATGGGCAGCAGGAACAACAGGTATGGGCTCTGATGTGATGTCAAAACCAAACTTTAGGCAGCGAGCGTGAACAGTCGGGAAATGTTGAAGGATAAAGTCAGCCGATTTATGGCTGATATCAAGATAGACAAAATCAGAACCTAAACGCTTCATTTCATGGTCAATCGCACGCGCCACAATATCACGAGGAGCTAGTTCGCCGCGCGAATCGAACTTGTGCATAAAGGGTGTGCGATCAGGCAAGAGTAGTTTGCCGCCTTCACCACGTATCGCTTCAGTAATTAAAAAAGATTTGGCATCAGGGTGAAACAGGCAGGTCGGGTGGAACTGGATGAATTCCATATTTGCAATCCGGCAGCCCGCGCGCCATGCCATTGCGATGCCATCACCTGTCGCGATGTCGGGATTACTGGTGTAAAGGTAAACCTTGCCTGCTCCTCCAGTAGCCAAAGCCGTAGACTTGGCGCTAAAAGTAAGCACTTGACTGTTTTTGGTGTTGAGTACGTAAACGCCTAAGCATCGGTTTTCTTTTATGCCAAGCTTGTTGCCAGTAATTAAATCAATGGCAATATGGTCTTCAAAAATATCGATATTGGATTCGTCGCTAGCCAACTGTGCGAGTGTTGTCTCGAGCGCGCGACCTGTTGCATCAGCTGAGTGAATGACGCGGCGACGACTGTGCCCACCTTCGCGCGTTAGGTGGTAGCGGCTATTGTTTGGACTGTCGCGTGTAAAGGCGACTCCCTGGTCAATGAGCCATTGAATGCTGGGTGGGCCTTGTTCTACTGCAAAGCGCACAATCTCTTCATCGCATAGGCTCACTCCAGCATCTATCGTATCCTGTGCATGAAGTTCGGGTGAATCATCATGATTCAAAACAGCAGCAATGCCCCCTTGAGCGCGGAGCGTTGCCGTATTTGTCAGAGCTTTTTTTGCGATCAGGGCAACGCGTGCCTTGGGGGCTAGAGTGAGCGCCAGTGTTAAACCGGCAGCGCCACTGCCAATGACGATGACATCATATTGGTAATTGTTGTCGTTATTGTTCACAATTGAGCCACTGGTTGCGAGTTATCTTCATTTTTAAAATGTCGATAATAGCGCTTACTGAGTGAGTGCTCCACCTCAGGAATAAAAAATTATTAATGACACACATTTTATGTGAACTTTTTTTGAATGGTTCGCTCTATCATATGAAACGGCAGGAAGTAATATTTTGCAAAAGGGGATAGTCCGGACGGGCGAATATAGTGTAGATAAAGAGCTCGTAACACGGGTTCAAAATGGCGATAAAAAAGCTTTTGATATTTTGGTTTTAAAATACCAGCATAAAGTCGCCAAGTTAGTTTCTCGTTATATTCGTGATAGTGATGAGGTTCAGGATGTTACACAAGAAGCATTTATTAAAGCCTACCGGGCACTGCCTGGATTTCGTGGTGATAGTGCTTTTTATACGTGGCTCTATCGAATTTCGGTTAATACGGCTAAAAATTATCTGATATCACGGAGTAGGCGGCCACCGAGTGTTGATATTGATGCTGAAGATGCGGAGCAATTTGAATCAGCATCTGCACTTAAAGAGTTTGCAACGCCAGAGCGCTTGTTATTTAAAGATGAAATTGAGAAGACTGTATTCAATGCAATTGATCAGTTACCCAGTGATTTACGCACTGCGATTACATTAAGAGAGTTAGAAGGGCTTAGTTATGAAGAGATTGCTCAATCAATGGATTGCCCTGTTGGAACGGTGCGTTCCCGAATTTTCAGAGCACGAGATGCAATTCAAAAAAGGCTTGAACCTTTACTTTAAGAGATGAACTAACATGTTAAAGGTGTTGTTATGACGGAACAGACTGCGATTAAAATTTCAATGTTAATGGATGGTGAATTAGACCATCAGAAAACAGCTCGGTTACTGTGTGACTTAAAGGATGACGAAACACTTCGGTATCACTGGGGGTGTTATCATTTGATTGGTGATGCAATACGAAATAATCTTCCAGAAAAGAGCGGTCAAGCACTGACTTCAAATATTTTTAAAGCGTTAGAGTCTGAACCGGCATTGACTCCAACTTCTTCTGTCGTTGTGTACCCTTCTTTTGTTAAACCTGTTGCAGGGCTGGCTTTGGCCGCATCTGTGGCTGCGGTGACGGTCATTGGCTTCCAGTGGGGGAGTTTCAATACACCAGGCAGTATGGATGTTTTATCGCCACAAGTCGCAACTGTTGCTCCAGATGTGACCCCAAAAGCAACACATGAAACATTTGAACAAGGTAACCCCGACTGGATCGTTGGGCAATCTGAATTAGATTACAGTTTTAAATATCCTGCCAATGGCTATGGCAGTGATATTTACGTGGTGCCTAGAGAGTCACCTTCAATTAATCTGGTTGATTTTGAAAAAAATTAACTGACACGTTTTAATTCAGGAACTTTATTAACATGGATGACTGTAGTGAACGACTAGAAGAACGAGGGTGGGTTACTCAAGTTGAAGGAGACTATGCTTGGGTAGAGATTGCTCGTAAGCCAGGCTGTAATGGATGTGCAGCAAAAAGTGAATGTGGCACGGCGACTTTGGCGAAAATGATGAGTTCGAAATCTGTTTCGGTCAAAACCATCAATGTAATTGCTGCAAATGTGGGTGATGAAGTGGTGGTGAGTGTTGATCAAAAGGCTTTGATGGCAGGTTCATTCGCTGTTTATGCCATTCCTCTGTTACTGATGTTACTCGCTGCTTTTTTCGGTGACCTTTTGGGGCAAAATTTTTTTATGGAATACCGTAATGGTATCTCTGTTGTGTTTGCTTTTTCAGGGCTGTTTACTGGATTTTTTTGGTTAAAAAATTACTCACAAAAAATAGCGAAAGATCCGCATTATCAACCGTTACTGGTACGGTTGGCCACTTAAAGATTTAATTTTATTTGAGGTATCGTATGAATTCACCTGTTTTGTGGAAGTCTTTTTTTATTGTCCGGTTTGCAGTGGCCGTATTGGTGTTAAGTGCAGTGGCAGCAACAGCTGTCGGGGGTAGCTTGCCTGATTTTACTGAGCTGGCTGAAGATCTCAGTCCTGCTGTGGTAAATATCAGCACGGTGCAAAAAAAAGTAAAGCAGTCATCAGAGTTGCGTCACCACTTTCCTCAAATTCCCGAAGGAACACCGTTCGATGAACTTTTGCGGCGGTTTTTTGATGAAAGAGGTGCGCCAGGTTTTGGTTATGAAAATCCTGGTGCAAAATCACTCGGGTCAGGGTTTATTATCTCTAAAGATGGTTATATATTGACTAATAATCATGTTGTGACTAATGCTGAAGAGATTGTTGTGCGTCTCAATGATCGCCGGGAATTTATTGCTGAACTGATTGGTACCGATAAGCAGAGTGATATGGCTCTGCTAAAAATAGAGAGTGATATAGAGCTTCCTGTGATCAAAGTTGGCTCGTCATCCAGTTTGAAAGTCGGTGAGTGGGTTTTAGCGATCGGCTCTCCTTTTGGGTTTGACTATTCGGTTACGGCAGGAATTGTCAGTGCTAAAGGTCGTAGTTTACCGAGTGAAAACTATGTGCCTTTTATTCAAACAGATGTTGCGATTAACCCAGGAAACTCAGGGGGGCCATTAATTAATCTCGATGGTGAGGTTGTGGGCATTAATTCACAAATTTATAGTCGTACTGGTGGCTTTATGGGGCTTTCGTTTGCGATCCCTATTGATATGGCGATGGATATTGTTGATCAATTAAAAGAAACAGGTGAAGTGAGTCGTGGTTGGTTAGGTGTTTTGATTCAGGATGTGACTCGTGATTTAGCTGAATCTTTTAATATGAAAAAGCCAATGGGTGCATTAGTTGCGCGTGTATTACCGGATAGTCCTTCTGAAAAAGCAGGGTTTAAGGTGGGCGATATTATCGTGAAATTTAATGGGCATGAGGTGGGTGACTCTTCTTCTTTGCCACCTATAGTTGGTCGCACTCGAATGGACACAGGTGTGCCGGTTGAAATTATCCGCAATGGTAAAAAGCGTACTTTGAAAGTCGTTATTGGTGAACTGCCTACAGATGAAGAGTTGGCCGCAGGTGGTGTATCAAACTCTACTTCGAATGTGAAAAGCCTGGGGTTGGTAGTTCGTGTATTGGAAGCCGAGGAGAAAAAACGGCTTGAAGAGGGGCAGCAAGGTATTTTTGTTGAAACTGTAAAAGAGGGTATCGCCGCTGAAAGTGGTCTGCGTCAAGGTGATATTATTTTAAGAGTTAATAATATTGCTATTGAGAGTGTTGCACAGTTCAAAAAATTAGTTGATGGGCTTCCGGCAGGAAAGTCTGTCCCCTTGTTGGTGCAACGTGGTTCTGGACCTCACTTTTTAGCACTGAAAATTCCTGAGAAAGAATAAAGCTATAAAATATTATGGTTTTTCAAAGCGCCCTGTTAATGCAGGGCGCTTTTGCTTTATGAATCAGTTAAACTCTGCATAATTGTAAATTATTAACTCTATACTGAATTATTTCACTTAATGAATAATATTCGAAACTTTTCTATTATTGCCCATATTGACCATGGAAAATCCACTTTAGCTGATCGTTTTATTCAATTGTGTGGTGGTTTAAGTGATCGAGAGATGTCTGCACAAGTGCTTGACTCGATGGATTTGGAGCGTGAACGAGGCATTACTATCAAAGCACAATGCGTCTCTCTGGACTATAAATCTGAAAGTGGTGAAATTTATCATCTGAACTTTATTGATACGCCAGGACATGTTGACTTTTCTTATGAAGTTTCACGTTCATTAGCCGCTTGTGAAGGTGCGCTATTAGTCGTGGATGCTGCTCAAGGCGTTGAAGCACAAACTGTTGCAAACTGTTATACCGCACTGGAACAAGGTCTCGAAGTGATTCCTGTTTTAAATAAGATTGATTTACCAACGGCTGAGCCTGATCGGGTGATTCAGGAGATTGAAGATATTATCGGCGTTGAAGGTGAAGGCGCGGTTAATGTGAGCGCTAAAACCGGTGTGGGCGTTCAAGATGTGTTGGAAGCCATTGTTGCAGGCGTTCCTGCACCGCAAGGTGACTCTGGCGGGCCTTTAAAAGCACTCATTATTGACTCCTGGTTTGATAACTATCTGGGCGTAGTCTCTTTGGTGCGTGTTATGCAGGGTCAACTGAAGGTTAAAGAAAAGATTCAGATGATGTCAATAGGCCAGTCTCATCAGGTTGATAATGTAGGTAAATTTACTCCGAAACCGGTAGATCATGCAGTATTAAGTACAGGCGAAGTAGGTTTTGTTATTGCGGGTATCAAAGATATTGATGGTGCTCCTGTTGGAGATACGATTACATCGGCAAGGGAGCCTGCTGAAGAGGCATTGTCAGGTTTTAAGCATGCTAAGCCACAAGTGTATGCGGGTCTTTTCCCTGTGAGTTCGGATCAATATAAAGATCTGCGTGAAGCGTTAGCAAAGCTCAAGTTAAATGATGCGGCACTCTTTTTCGAGCCAGAAACTTCACAGGCACTCGGCTTTGGTTTTCGTTGTGGTTTTTTGGGCATGCTGCACATGGAGATTGTGCAAGAGCGCTTGGAGCGTGAATACAATCTTGATCTGATTACGACGGCTCCTACAGTTGTTTATGAAGTGATCAATCGTGCGGGTGAAACATTTTATGTCGATAACCCTGCAGATTTACCAGAGCCAGGCTCTATTGAAGAGATACGAGAGCCTATTATTCAGGCTAATATCCTGGTTCCTCAAGAACATTTGGGGGCTGTGATCATGCTGAGTGAAGAGAAGCGCGGTGTACAAAAAAAGATCTCTTATCATGGCAATCAGGTTGAAGTGATTTATGAGTTGCCCATGAGTGAAGTGGTGTTGGATTTCTTTGATCGTCTCAAATCAGTCAGTCGTGGTTATGCCTCGCTGGATTATAATTTTGTACGATTTCAAGCTGAAAAGCTGACCAAGGTTGATATTATGGTTAATGGTGAGCGTGTTGATGCGCTGGCGATCATTACTCATCATGAGCTGGCACAATCCAGAGGCCGTGAAATCGCTGAAAAATTGAAAGAGTTAATTCCTCGCCAAATGTATGATGTTGCGATACAGGCTGCTATTGGTGGGCATATTATCGCACGCCAGACAATCAAAGCATTGCGTAAAAATGTGACAGCAAAGTGTTATGGTGGGGATGCTTCGCGCAAACGTAAGTTACTGGAAAAACAGAAGGCGGGTAAAAAACGGATGAAGCAGGTGGGGTCGGTTGAGATTCCGCAAGAGGCTTTTCTTGCAGTATTGAACACAGGAAAGAGATAGATGAGTTTTGATTTTCAGGCATTTATGCTGATTTTATTAGTGGTATCAGGCGCTATTTGGGCACTTGATGCTCTGCTATGGGCACCCCGTCGGCGGGGTGCCGTCGACATGACAGTAGATAGAGTTCAGAATGAGACTTCTGCTTCTTCAGCTATTAAAAGTGCCCCTAAAGAGCCTCTTCTCGTAGAGTATGCCCGTACTTTTTTCCCTGTGATTCTGATTGTACTGATACTCCGTTCTTTTCTCGTTGAGCCTTTTAGAATTCCATCGGGTTCAATGATGCCAACACTCTACTCTGGGGATTTTATTTTAGTTAATAAATTTTCTTATGGTATTCGTTTACCCTTATTTAACAATAAAGTGATTGATGTGGGCTCTCCAGAGCGTGGGGATGTCTTTGTTTTTCGTTACCCTGACGACCCTTCGATTGATTACATCAAACGTGTCGTAGGGTTGCCGGGCGATCTGATTGGTTATTATGGGAAAACACTCTATGTCAACGGAAAACCCATGAAACAAAAAAGTCTGGGGGCTTTTATAGGAACAGGTGCGGGAGCTTCTATGTTGGGTGCTGATCAGTATGTCGAACAATTAGGTGATATGGAGCATGATATTTTGGTTCGATCTAGTGCGCCTTCATTGTCTCAAGGTGAGGTTCGAGTGCCTGAAGGTCACTATTTTGCAATGGGGGATAATCGGGATAATAGTAATGACAGTCGTGTCTGGGGGTTTGTACCAGAAGAAAATTTAGTAGGGAAGGCGTTCATGATCTGGATGAGTTGGAATTCAACGGGTGATGGCGTCGTTTTTGATCGTATGGGAAAAAGTATTGAGTAAAAGGGAATGATAAATAAATTTAAAAGCAGGCAAACGGGCGAAGGATTGACCAGTTTGTTGTTTACATTGTTTTTTATTGGTTGTGTGGTGCTAATTGCTTTACGAGTTGTGCCGTTGTATCTGGAATACTTTCAGGTTGTTTCATCACTGGAAGGTATTGCTGAGGAACCGGAAACATCAAAAAAGTCTCTCAAGGAGATCAAGAAAAATTTACTCCGCCGAATGCGAGATATTAATGATGTTGAACGTGTTAATGATGAACATATTACGATCACCAAGAAAAAGGGCTTGATTACTATTTCTGTAGATTATGAGGCGCGAGTTCCTATGATTGCCAATTTTGATTTAATAGCCAGTTTTAATAAAAATGTTGAGATCTCTGGTGCGGACTGAACAACGTGACAGGTTGCTCAGGAAGCTGGAATATCAGTTTAGTGACCCTGAGTTGTTGACGTGTGCATTAACTCACAGAAGTATGGGGAGCCGAAATAATGAACGCCTTGAATTCTTGGGTGATGCAGTATTGGGGTATGCGATTGCAGCTGAGCTTTATAATCGCTTTCCAACAGCATCTGAAGGGGTGTTAAGTCGTTTGCGTTCCAGTTTGGTGAAAGGTGAAACTTTAGCTGAATTAGCTCGAGATTTGCAATTAGGTGATCATCTTCTTCTTGGCTCGGGTGAGTTAAAAAGTGGAGGTTATCGTCGAAACTCTATTTTGGCGGGTGCACTGGAAGGGGTGATGGGGGCTATTTATCTTGATGGGGGGTATGAAGACTGTTATCAGTGGATCATAAAACTGTATAAAAGTCGGCTTGAGTCTATTTCACCAGACGTTAATCTCAAGGATCCCAAAACTCGTTTACAAGAGTATTTACAGTCAAAAAAATTGGAGCTTCCGCGATATACCGTCGTTTCTGTGGATGGTCAAGCACATGACCATCTGTTTCGTGTTGACTGCTATGTGAGTGGGCTTGATTTGAATATGCAAGGGGCTGGCTTCAGTCGTCGTAAAGCTGAGCAGGATGCTGCTCAAAAAATACTGGAAACGATTGAAAGTGGTCAATAAAGAGAGCTCCGATACCGAGAACTTTCGTTGTGGTTATGTTGCGATTATAGGGCGCCCAAATGTGGGTAAATCAACATTGCTCAACCATATATTAAGTCAAAAAATCAGTATTACCTCAAGCAAACCTCAAACAACAAGGCACACGATTCTTGGAGTAAAAACGACAGCAGAAAATCAAACGGTTTATGTTGATACGCCCGGCTTGCATCAAGGCTCAGGGCGAGCGATGAATCGCTATATGAATAAATCAGCAAGTGCTGTCATCACTGATGTTGATGTGATTGTATTTATTGTGGAGTGTTTTGGCTGGCTTGCAGCCGATGAGTATGTTCTGAAAATGCTTTGCGATAGTAAAGTCCCTGTTATTTTAGTGATTAATAAAGTTGATAAACTGAAAAATAAAGAGGCGCTGCTTCCATTTATCCAAGAAGTTTCTGGAAAAATGGATTTTGCTGATGTCATCCCACTTTCTGCCCGCAAAGGCACAAATACTGAGGCGTTAGAAAAGAAGATCAATAGTTTTTTACCTTTCTCTGAGCCCTTTTTTCCAGAAGATCAGGTGACAGATCGCAGTGAGCGTTTTCTTGCGGCTGAACTGGTAAGAGAAAAATTGATGCGTCGTTTGGGTCAAGAGATTCCGTATTCACTTACTGTTGAAATTGAAAGTTTCAAAATGCAGAAAAAGGTGCAGCATATCCATGCTGTAATCTGGGTTGAGCGTGAAGGTCAAAAGCGGATTGTGATTGGTCAGGGTGGTGAAGAGTTAAAAATGGTGGGGCAACAGTCTCGAAAAGAGATGGAAAAACTGTTTGACCGAAAAGTCTTCCTTCAGCTTTGGGTGAAGGTCAGAGAGGGTTGGGCTGATGATGAGCGTGCATTGCGTAGTTTAGGGTATGGCGGCGAGTGATGTTCTATTACAATCCGCTTACCTGCTGCACCTCAGAGCTTATCGTAATACCAGTGCGTTAATCGAAGTTTTCAGTGCCGAGCATGGGCGTGTTTGCCTAGTGGCTCGCGGTGTTAGAAAAAATAGATCACGACTCCAGGGATTGCTTCAGCCCTTCAACCCATTGTTACTATCCTGGAGAGGGCGTGGCGAATTAGTGACTCTGCATAGCGCTGAATTAAATGGTGGCATACATCAACTCAAGGGCGTAGCGTTATTGAGTGGTCTGTATCTAAATGAAATGCTGCTCTACCTGCTTGCACGTTTTGATCCCCATCCAGAGCTTTATGGCTATTATTTTCAGGCACTTATTGAATTAGAGAAAGCAGAAGATCAGCCTGCTATTGAGTCTGCTCTACGGTATTTTGAAAAACATCTTTTACAAGAGTTGGGTTATGGTTTGATATTGGATCATGATGTCGTATCAAATTTACCGATTAAAGCGGATTGTTTATATCAATATAAATTGGGCCAAGGGCCTGTGTTATATGAAGGTTTATTGCCATCAGCTCAACATAACAAGCTCTATTTACAGGGTGATACGTTATTGAATTTTGAGCAAGGTACTTTAGTGGAAGCAAAGTCTTTTCAAGAAGTAAAACAGCTGATGAGAGCCGCCATTTCAGTACAGCTGGGCGGTAAACCACTGAACAGCCGAAAGCTCTTTAGGGCTTATAAATGAGAGCTGTTTAAATTTCTGCCAGCCCACCTTTTTCTTCCAGCCAGCTGCGACGGTCAGATGAGCGCTTTTTAGCTAATAGCATATCCAGCATGGCATGAGTATCATCGCCATCCGCTATGGTAAGACGAACCAGTCGGCGGGTATCGGGTGCTAACGTAGTTTCACGCAGTTGTAACGGGTTCATTTCACCTAGCCCTTTAAATCGCTGTACATTGACTTTTCCACGACGTTTTTCAGCGGCAATACGATCAAGAAAGCCCTCTTTTTCTCGGTCATCAAGGGCATACATCACTTCTTTGCCAATATCGATTCGGTAAAGGGGAGGCATTGCAATGAAAATATGTCCTGCTTCGACCAAGCTATGAAAATGGCGTAAGAATAGAGCGCAGAGCAGGGTGGCGATATGAGCACCATCCGAGTCTGCATCGGCAAGAATACAAACTTTTCCGTAACGTAAACCGTCAAGTTTATCAGAGCCAGGCTCAACACCGATGGCGATTGAGATGTCATGGACTTCTTGAGAGCCAAGCACCACAGATGGATCCACTTCCCAAGTATTAAGAATCTTTCCGCGTAGTGGCATGATGGCTTGAAATTCGCGATTTCTTGCCTGTTTGGCTGAACCGCCCGCAGAATCACCTTCCACTAAAAAGAGCTCACTACGCATTGGTTCTTGGCTGGAACAATCAGCAAGTTTGCCTGGTAGAGCAGGGCCGCTGGTGACTTTTTTACGTATAACTTTCTTGCCAGCGCGTAACCGGTTTTGTGCATTATCAATGGCCAATTGGGCAATTTTTTCGCCAATTTCCGTATGTTGATTGAGCCATAAAGCAAACGTATCCTTAACAACGCCAGAGACAAATGCCGCACACTCCCGTGATGAGAGCCGTTCTTTTGTTTGCCCACTGAATTGAGGGTCAAAATGCTTGATCGAAAGTATGTAACTGCATTTGTCCCAGACATCTTCAGGTGTAATTTTTACACCACGCGGCAATAAACTTCTAAATTCACAAAACTCTCTGATCGCTTCAGTAAGGCCGGTGCGTAAACCATTGACATGTGTGCCGCCGAGTGCTGTGGGAATCAGGTTAACATAACTTTCAGTAACTCCTTCGCCCCCTTCGGGCAGCCAGACCACGGCCCAGGTCGCAGCCTCATTTTTACTTTCCATCTCACCGATGAAGGGGGTGTCGGCAGGCAGATGTTCGGTATGACTCAGAGCATCCAGTAAATAATCTTGCAGGCCATCCTGATATTGCCACTGTTCAGTTTCACCTGATTGCTCATTGAAGAAATTAACTTGCAGGCCAGGGCAAAGTACCGCTTTAGCACGTAATATGTGTTTTAGACGACGAACAGAAAATTTGGCTGAATCGAAATATTTACTATCAGGCCAGAAACGCACACGAGTACCGGTATTGGCTTTGCCAACGGTACCAACAGTTTTTAAATCGGATGATTTATCACCATTCTCAAACGCCATGTGATGTTCTTTGCCACCACGCTTGACCCATACATCGAGTTGTTTCGATAAGGCGTTTACCACAGATATACCAACGCCGTGTAAACCGCCAGAAAATTGATAATTTTTATTGGAAAACTTTCCACCCGCATGAAGCTTGCTAAGAATGACCTCAACACCAGGCACACCTTCTTCAGGGTGAATGTCCACCGGCATACCGCGACCATCATCTTTAACTTCCAGCGATTGATCTTTATAAAGCGTGACATCAATGCGTTTTGCAAACCCAGCAATGGCTTCATCGACACTGTTATCAATAATTTCCTGAGCAAGGTGGTTCGGGCGGGTGGTGTCGGTGTACATGCCCGGGCGTTTTCGTACTGGATCAAGCCCACTCAGAACTTCAATTGCACCTGCATCATAAGAGTTGCTCATAAATCGACCACCAAAACCAGAAAGTAGAGAGAGAGAATAATATGCTCGAAAATGCTATTAGAGAATAGCGCGACTGAGTATACAAAATTTTCTTGGTAGATTCGAGGTTAAGTGAGCTTCTTATGTCATGCAATGGAGGGTTGTGTCTCAGTTTCAGTTTTTTGTGAAAACTGAATCGTTGTACTGTTTGTAGAGAGTGGAATAAAAATTGTAAACATAGTGCCTTTATTGATTTCACTCTGCACGTCAATTTTTCCGCCCATAAGCTGGCATAGGCGTTGGCTGATAGTGAGCCCTAAACCTGTTCCGCCATAATTGCGGGTGATACTCATATTTGCTTGATAAAATTCATCAAATATATGGGCTATTTGGGATTCGCTCATGCCAATGCCGGTGTCATGAATTGTGATCATAAGCGCTTCTTTTTTATGATGGGCATTTAATGTGATTTTTCCGTGCTGAGTAAATTTGCATGCGTTGCTTAATATATTCAAAATAATTTGTTGAAGCTTTTCATTATCAATATTAAGCGCTTCCGTTGTGTGTTGTTTGATGCTGAATATGAGGTCGTTGCTGTTTTTGAGTGTTAAAGGCCTGGCAATATCAACTGTGTGGTTAATAAGTTTATTAAGGTCTGTTTCTCTGATATGAAGTTCGGTGTATCCCGCCTCTATTTTAGCGAGGTCCAGAGTGTCATTGATTAGATTCAAGAGATCATCTGAAGCGGCTAATACGCGCTGTAAATCTTTAGCTGAAGTTGTATTGGGAGAAAGCTCTTCAAGGCATATCTCAGTGTAACCAATAATGGCACAGATTGGCGTTCTTAGCTCATGGCTCATACTCGAAAGAAAGTCAGACTTTAAACGAGTTGCTTTAAGTGCTTTATTGCGTGCAATAACTAATTCTCGAGTGCGCTCAGCAACTTGTATTGACAGTATTTTTTTCTGATTTAACAGTTTTTTTTGTCGATTATCCAGCGATTTCATCATGCGATTGAATGTCTGAGCAATGATTTTGACTTCGACTGATCCTTCAATATCGGAGCGTACATTTTTTTTGCCTAACTCAGCGTTGTGCATTGTCTCTGAAAGTTTGCTTAATGGATAGGTGATATGCTTTGCAATAATGTGTAATAAGAGAAGAAAAAATGGAGCAAGTGCTAATGAGGTGAAAATATTTTCAACGAATGCATTGCGCCAGATGATTGGTAACGCAGATAGACCAATCACAACGTGTACATCACCTAAAAAAAGAGGGCCGTTTATATCGAATTTAGAGGGGGTGTGCGCATAAACGGAGTTAATAAAATGAAGTCTGTTTTCAGTTTCTTTTATAAGTTGAGGCTTCGTTGTTTTATAAACTTCTTCAGGGTACCAATCACTTTGTTGGCCTTTTTTTAATAATACGTCCCCTTTAGAGTTGTAAATTCCAACATGGTCTACTGTTGAAAGCGCCAAAATTGCATCAGTAAAATCAATGGCGCTCTGTTTATTTTTAGATTCTAGTGCCAGCGCACTTTGATTGGAAAAATTGCTTGTAATCTGGTGGCCTTCATTCACTAGGTAAGTGTAAAATCGTTTGCTTTCTAGAGATGCGGTGATCAGTGATGCAACGATCGCCAGCAATACACCACCGATTGAAAACACAAGCATAAATTGTTTGCGTATCGTTAAGTGTGCAGGGAAAAGATGCTTAAGGGTTAAATCCATTTATAAAGCCAATTTAGAGAGTTTTCAGGAGAATTTTTGATTGGCGTTGGTAGTTATAGAGTGACTGCTTCAATGTGGGTAATTTTTTCAGTGAAGCGGGTTTGAAATCACGCTCTTGAAACCAGTGCAATGTCCGTGTGGTCAACACAAAAAGTTGTTTGATTGCGTGTTTTTTACACTCCGTCTCAACTTGTTTTAATAGTGTCTCACCATGATTTATATTTTGATAGTCTGGGTGAACAGCAAGGCAAGCCAACTCAGCCAGATGTTCCTCTCGATAGGGGTAAAGTGCTGCACAAGCGATGATCATGCCATCGCGTTCAATAACAGTGAAATGGTCGATTTCCATTTCAAGTTTTTCTCGTGAACGACGCACCAGAAACCCTTCCTCCTCAAGTGGTGTGATTATCTCAAGGATGCCACAGATATCATTAATGGTCGCTTGACGGGTATTTTGGTAATCATCGCTAGAGATGAGTGTTCCAATTCCATCTCGGGTAAACAGCTCTTGGAGCAGTGCCCCTTCTGTTTGACGATGGATCAAGTGAGTACGGAGGACACCACGCTGACACGCATTGATCGCTCGCTTTAGATCACTCTTGCTCTCTTCATCAAGGGATTTTTGATCGGCTAATATTTTTTTTGCTTCCGTTGTTGTCAGATGGCGAATGAGCTGTTGTTTATGGTCAAGAATCCCTCTGTTTTCGATCAGGCATAATAGTTTTTCTGCTTTAATTGATGTTGCAACAGCCGTGGCGACTTCAATGGCGGTGAGGTTAAATATCTCACCTGTGGGAGAATAACCTAATGGTGAAAGTAAAATAATTGCACCATGATCCAGGTGGCGATTGATTTCTTTATGGTTAATACGCCGAACTTCACCGGTATGTTGAAAATCGACACCATCTTTTATTCCGAGTGGCTGTGCGGTTACAAAATTACCCGATATCACTTGAAGTGAAGCACCCGCCATGGGTGAGTTTGCAATACCCATAGAGAGTAATGACTCAATTTCAAGCCGAACACGGCCTACAGCATCTTTAACAAAAGGTAGGGATTTTTTATCTGTGATACGCAACCCGTTTGTATAAGTTGTTTGGGACTGATGTGCTTTGAGGCGCTGTTCAATTTGAGGCCTAGCGCCATGAACAAGTACCAGGCGGATCCCCAGGCTGTTGAGTAAGGCAATGTCGTGTATAAAATTGGGGAAATCTTTTGATGCGACCATCTCGCCGTCAAAGGTAATTACAAATGTACGTCCACGAAAAGCGTGTATATAAGGTGATGCACCTCGAAACCAGGATACAAATTTAAGTGGGTCGATTATGTCAGGCATCGCTTGTTCTCGCAGGCTGAATGGCTATTGGCTTAGAAGTGTGTATAGAAGGAAATGAAAATAGGTCTTGCTCTTCTTCTGTAGACTCAGAGTCACTGGATATCATTCGTTCCGCATCCAGGCCTTTAAAATCCCAAAGGCTTCTGTCCATCATCTGACTAATTTGCACATTACCAATAGCGCTGAGTAAATTACTGGGAATTTTTGGATTTTCTTGGCTGAGGGTTGCGATTAGTTGTTTGACGCGCTGGCGTGTCAGGTTATCTTGAGAGCCGCACAGATTGCATGGAATGATTGGGAAATTACGCTCCTGAGCATACTCAATAATATCTTTTTCCTGGCAGTAAACCATGGGGCGAATCAGGATATGTTGTTTATTATCTGTGAGGAGTTTTGGAGGCATAGAGCGTATCTGGCCTGCGTACATCATGGACATCAGTGTGGACTCAATCAGATCATCTCTATGGTGGCCAAGGGCAATTTTAGTAAAGCCATTTTTTTCAGCGTAACGGTAAATATTACCACGCCGTAATCGTGAACAGAGCGAACAGTAGTTTTTCCCTTCTGGAATTTTATCTTTAACAATAGAGTAGGTGTCACGCCTGAGTGTTTCATGAGGAATTTTATGATCATCAAGCCATTGACGCATCAATGTATCATCCCAGCCTGGCTGAGATTGATCAAGTGTGAACGCAAAAACTTCATAACGGTTGCGAGGACGTTTATTTAATTTGCTGAGAACACTCAGCAGCGTATAAGAATCTTTCCCGCCGGATAAGCAAACCATGATACGGTCACCTTTTTGGACCATGCCATAATCGGTAATGGCTTTGCTGGTGTAGTGTAGAAGTTTTTTTTCAACTTTAGACAATGTGGTATGGCCTCAACATATTCAACGATATAAGCTAATCACATTTTATAGCAATTTTAATTTAGATGTGGTGTAAATATCCCACTGATAATATATCTGGAAGAGAAGTTTAGATGCGTGAAAAACTGGCTTATCATTGCTCCGAGTGCGGTACATCATTCCCTAAATGGTCAGGGCAGTGCTCTGATTGCGGTGCATGGAATAGTTTGAGTGAAACGATTGCAAGCAAAAAAAAGGTTGATGATCGTGGGCGTTTTGCAGGGTACGCGGGGGCTGAATCTGTGATTCAGCCGTTGAATGAGGTTGGAGTTGAGGAGACTCTGCGTATATCCACGGGTATTTCTGAGCTGGATCGAGTTTTGGGGGGTGGTTTAGTAATGGGGTCAGTGGTGTTGCTGGGTGGTGACCCCGGGATTGGTAAATCGACGCTGCTGTTGCAGGGGATAGTTTCATTAGGAGAGAGCTGCTCAACGCTTTATGTTACGGGAGAAGAGTCTTTGCAGCAGGTGGGGCTCAGGGCGCGACGTTTAGATTTGCATGGTGCCAATTTAAGATTGCTGAGTGAGACTCGAGTTGAGCGTATTCTGGATCATGCCAAACATGAAAAACCCAATGTCATGGTGATTGACTCTATTCAGACCGTCTATTCAGATGTTCTGCAATCGGCTCCTGGAGCGGTTGCGCAGGTAAGAGAGAGTGCTGCGCAGCTGGTACGTTTTGCCAAGCAAACCAATACAGCGATATTTCTGGTGGGGCATGTGACTAAAGATGGATCGCTGGCAGGGCCACGAGTGCTGGAGCATATGGTTGATACAGTGCTCTATTTTGAAGGGGATACAGGCAGCCAGTTTCGTATGATTCGAGCGATTAAAAATCGTTTTGGAGCAGTGAATGAGCTGGGTGTGTTTGCCATGACGGAAAAGGGGTTGCGTGAAGTGACGAATCCATCGGCTATTTTTTTATCACGCCATGAAAAAGCATCAGGCAGCGTTATTATGGTAACGCGTGAAGGCAGTCGACCTCTGCTGGTGGAAGTGCAGGTGCTCGTGGCGGAAAGTCATATGGGCAATCCACGGCGTGTCACAGTAGGGTTGGACCAAAATCGCCTGGCGATGCTGTTGGCTGTTTTACATCGCCATGGTGGTGTGGTGATGTACGATCAGGATGTGTTCGTTAATGTTGTCGGTGGGGTGCGTGTGACTGAAACGGGTGCCGATTTGGCGCTGTTGCTGGCAGCGATCTCCAGTCTACGTGATTATGTCTTGCCGCAAGATTTAATTGTATTTGGAGAGGTGGGGCTGGCTGGAGAGATTCGTCCTGTTCAAGGTGGGGAGGATCGTTTGAAAGAAGCAGTAAAACACGGATTTACCAAAGCGATTGTTCCTGCAGCTAATGTGCCGAAGCGGAAAATAAAAGGTTTAGAGGTGATGGCTGTCAATCATTTGCGTGAGGCCATTGCTCAAATGTAGCTTTATACAAAATTAAAGCTTGCAATAGTTGTTGTGGTTTCGTATTGTGTGCGCCGTTGATGCGGGGTGGAGCAGTCTGGTAGCTCGTCGGGCTCATAACCCGAAGGTCATAGGTTCAAATCCTGTCCCCGCTACCAAATTTTAGTCTTGATCACTCAAGGTATTTATTAGAAATAAAGCTTGCAATCGTAACCTTGGTTTCGTATTGTATGCGCCAGTTGATGCGGGGTGGAGCAGTCTGGTAGCTCGTCGGGCTCATAACCCGAAGGTCATAGGTTCAAATCCTGTCCCCGCTACCAAGTTTATGCCTCGATTTTATCGAGGCTTTTTATTATGAGTTTTTAAGATGGGCCTTATGGCCCATTTTTTGTTTAGAGAGTCATGTATATAAAACCACAGCAAAAATTGTATGACTTGATTGTTCCTGTTGTTGAAACAATGGGTTATGAGCTTGTGGGTATTGAATATTTCCCGCATGATGGTACTTCTGTATTACGTATATATATAGATACGGAACAAGGTATTGTTGTTAAAGATTGTCAGCGGGTGAGTGAGCAGGTGAGTACGCTGTTGGATGTGGAAGATCCCATTCCTGGCTTTTACCATTTAGAGATATCTTCACCAGGTCTTGATCGCCCACTTTTCACTGAAGCGCACTTTGAACGATTTATTGGAAGTGATGTGCGTATTCAGCTTGAAACACCAATGATTGATGGCCGACGTAAATACAGAGGAAAATTGCTGGGTATAAGTGGGGGTGAAGTTAGAATTTTGCAAGATGGCGAGGAAGTTGATCTGCCGTTTGCACAGATTCAAAAAGCACGTTTGGTCGCTGAAGTTTAACTGGGTTTGACCAGTTATTACTGATTCTTAATCGAGGTTTGGCAATGAACAAAGAAATTCTGGCTGTAGTCGATGTGGTATCCCATGAAAGGGGCGTAGCGAAAGAAATTATTTTTGAAGCGATAGAAGTAGCACTTGCGACAGCCACTAAAAAACGTTACAAGGAAGATATTAATGTACGTGTCAGCGTAGATCGCATGACGGGTGAGAGTGAATCATTTCGTTGTTGGGAAGTAATGGATGATGAAGATGAAATGTTTGAATCATCAATTCGGCAAATTTTATTACAAACAGCACTGAAAAAAGACCCTGAAATTGCCGTAGGTGATTTTATTGAAGAGCCCATTGAGTCTGTTGCTTTTGGCAGGATTGCAGCGCAAACTGCTAAACAAGTTATTGTGCAAAAAGTAAGAGAAGCAGAACGCGCACAAGTGATTGAGAAGTTTGAAAATCGTATTGGAGAAATGGTCTCTGGTACAGTTAAACGTACCAGCCGTGGTAATGTTATTCTTGATCTTGGTGAAGGGGCGGAAGCTTTTGTTGCCCGTGAAGAGTTAATCTTGCGTGAGTCAGTGCGCCCTGGTGATCGGCTAAGAGGCCTTTTAACAGGGGTTAATGCTGAAGGCCGTGGCCCACAATTAGTTGTGAGTCGGACGGTGCCAGAGCTTGTTATTGAACTGTTTAAGTTGGAAGTTCCTGAAGTCGGCGACGAGATGATTGAAATTATCGGCGCGGCGCGTGATCCGGGCTTGCGTGCAAAAATTGCAGTAAAAACCAATGATCCTCGCATTGATCCAGTCGGTGCGTGCATTGGTATGCGGGGGGCACGTGTTCAAGCGGTTTCTAATGAACTCAATGGTGAGCGTGTTGATATAATCCTGTGGGATGATAACCCTGCACAATATGTGATTAATGCGATGTCACCCGCTGAAGTTGTCTCTATCGTTGTTGATGAAGATAAACAATGCATGGATGTTGCCGTTGCGGAAGACAACCTTTCACAGGCGATTGGGCGTGGGGGGCAGAATATTCGCCTGGCCAGTCAGTTGACTGGGTGGGAGTTGAATGTAATGACCGAAGATCAAGCAGAAGAAAAAACGGAAGTGGAGTCTGACAAAATTCAAACGGTCTTTATGGAGCAACTTGATGTTGATGAAGAAATTGCATTAACACTTGTTCAAGAAGGCTTTTCATCCATAGATGAAGTCGCCTATGTACCCATAGATGAAATGTTGAAAATAGAAGAGTTTGATGAAGAAATCGTAGAAGAACTGCGTAATCGTGCGCGTGATGCAATGATTACATTGGCGATTACTGCGGAAGAAAAAGTGAATGAAACACCACCAGCTGCTGATCTTTTGGCACTGGATGGTATGAATGAGGCGTTGGCTTATACATTGGCAGGAAGCGGTGTGTCCACTCAGGAAGATCTGGCAGAATTGTCTGTGGATGATCTGATAGATATTGAGAGTATGGATGAAAAGCAAGCTGCTGATTTGATAATGGCGGCGCGTGCGCCTTGGTTTAGCGAAGAATAGCGATTTGTAAGGTGGGGACTGAATAAAAATGTCTGAAGTTAAAGTAAAGCAGTTTGCGGATATTGTAGGTATCCCCGTCGCTCGTTTACTCACGCAGCTCGGCGAAGCAGGTTTACCTGAAAAAGTTGAAAACGATATGATTTCTGATGAAGAAAAACAGAAATTGTTGGAGTTTTTACGTGGTAGTCATGGCCAGAAAAAGAGTTTAAGTGGTAAGAAAATCACACTGCGTCGTAAAACCCAAGACTCTTTAAAGCAAAAAAACTCACAAGGAAAGACAAACTCAGTGAGCGTTGAAGTGCGTAAAAAACGTACTTATATTAAACGTGAAGAACTCCCGGTTGAAAGTAAAACGATACCAAAATCGAAAGCGCCTTTAATTCCTAACCCTCCTCCACCCAAGCCTGAAATAAAAGAAAAACAGGAAGAAGTCACAGAGGCTCTTACTGAGTCAAAATCTAAAATAGAGACTGCACAAAAAGTTGAAGTGCAACCTAAAGTTGAAAAAGCTTTAGTTGAAGCGGATAAGGTTGTTGAGCCAAAACCTGAAACAACTCCTGTTCCTGAAAAAATAGAAAAGAAAAAAGCACCTTTAACCATGCGTGAAAAAGTACGCTTGGAAAGTGAAAGATTAAAATATGCGCAAAAAGCTAAGATAAATGAAGTAGAGGAAAGAAAGCTGCGTGCGGCTGATAAGATAAAGCGGGCAGCTGAAGAAAAGGTAAAACAAGAGGCAGAGAAAGCTAAAAAAGCAGCTGAAAAAATTCAAGAAAAACAAGCAGGGGGAAACGACAAGCCACGAACCAGACCTGCCGAAACAGCGGACAAAAAACCAACGCAGTTCCGTAATAAAAATAAAGAGAAAGCGGGCTCTAGATATGGGCGTTCAGAGCTTCATGTAGCGACAGGTAAATCTGGACGACGTAAGAGAAAAGTTAAAGGTTCTGCTGGGCGAGCAATAGTTAAAGATGAAAATGCTTTGCATGGTTTTGAAAAGCCAACGGCTCCTGTTGTTCGTGATGTGAGCATTCCTGAAACCATTACAGTCGCTGAGTTGGCTGGGCGAATGGCAGTGAAAGCAGCTGAAGTTATCAAGACCATGATGAAAATGGGCAGTATGGTAACGATTAACCAGATGCTTGACCAGGATACGGCGACTTTGGTTGTCGAAGAGATGGGGCATAAAGCGAAAGCAACACAATCGGATGCATTGGAAGAGTCCATCGCTCAGATTGAAGCACTGGAAGGTGAGAAAGTCGTTCGTGCACCTGTTGTCACCATTATGGGGCATGTCGATCATGGTAAAACAACGCTGCTTGACTACATCCGTCGTACTCGGGTGGCTTCAAGTGAAGCTGGCGGCATTACTCAGCATATCGGTGCTTATAATGTTGAAACCAACAAGGGAAATATTACTTTTCTTGATACCCCAGGGCATGCGGCATTTACTGCAATGCGTGCTCGTGGCGCAAAAGTGACCGATATTGTTGTGCTTGTGGTGGCTGCTGATGACAGTTTAATGCCTCAGACACTGGAGGCGATTCAACATGCACGTGCTGCTGAAGTAACGCTCATTGTTGCAGTTAATAAAATTGATAAACCTGATGCTGATCCAGAACGTGTTATGTCTGACTTGGCAGCAAAAGATGTCATTCCCGAGTCATGGGGTGGTGACACCATGTTTGTTAATGTTTCTGCCTTAAAAGGTGATGGTGTTGATGAATTACTAGATGGCATTTCTATGCAGGCTGAAATGCTTGAATTGAGCGCTGTTAAGGATGCACCTGCTCGTGGCATTGTTATTGAATCTGCCCTTGATAAAGGGCGCGGCCCAGTAGCGACTGTATTGGTTCAAGCAGGCACCTTAAAGCGTGGTGATATGGTGTTATCTGGCCAAGAGTTTGGTCGGGTGCGTGCAATGCTTGATGCGAATGGTAAAGTGGTCAAAAAAGCAGGGCCTTCAATTCCAGTTGTTATTCTTGGTCTTTCCGGTGCACCCAATGCAGGTGACGACATGATTGTGCTGGAAGATGAACGTAAAATCCGTGAAATTGCAGAGCAACGCCAACACAAACAGCGTGATGCACGGCTCGCTCGTCAGCAGTCAGCCAAGCTGGATGAGATTTATAACAGTTTTGGTAAAGCGGGTGAAGTTCAGGTCTTGAATCTTCTGATTAAAACAGACGTTCAAGGAAGCGCTGAAGCATTGACTCAATCTTTAACTAAGCTGATCCATGAAGAAGTTAAAGTAAATATTGTGGCCGATGGTGTGGGTGGAATCAATGAGTCAGATGTCAATCTGGCTGTTGCATCAAAAGCAATTTTGATTGGCTTTAACGTGCGTGCTGATGCTTCAGCAAAACGATTAGTTGAAGAGAATGACATTAGTTTACGTTATTACAGTGTGATTTATGACGTAATTGATGACGTGAAGATGGCAATATCAGGTATGTTAACGCCTGAAGTGCGTGAGCAAATTGTTGGTAACGCAGAAGTTCGGGATGTTTTCCGCTCTCCCAAGTTTGGTGCGGTTGCAGGTTGTCTGGTTGTTGATGGTGTCGTTAAGAAAAACAATCCGATTCGTGTATTACGTGATAACGTTGTTATTTATGAAGGTGAGCTTGAATCGTTACGCCGCTTTAAAGATGATGTCAATGAAGTTCGTGCAGGTACTGAATGTGGCATTGCCGTGAAGAATTATAATGATGTTCAAAGTGGTGATGTTATTGAAGTATTTGAGCAGATAGAAGTTGCTCGTACATTTGACGGATAGCACCCTTTAAATTAAAAATATCTCATATAATTCCTGCACATTTTTTGTGCAGGAATTTTTTATTATTTCATATAAAATTGTAGCTCAACAATGCCAAAAGAATATACGCGTTCTCAGCGTGTCGAAGAACAGATTCAACGTGTTCTTTCTCAAGTTATTCCTCGTGAAATCAAAGACCCACGTTTAGGTATGGTGACTGTTTCCGCCGTTGATGTGTCTCGAAAATTGAGTATCGCAAAAGTATTTGTGACGCTACTCGGTGGTGAAGGTGAGATTAAAGATCGCATTGAAATACTTAATAAAACATCAGGTTTTTTGCGCAGTGAGCTGGCAAAAAATATTACAATGAGACATGTGCCAGAGTTGCGTTTTTTCTATGATGTCAGCATTGAACGAGGTGTTAAATTGTCTGCATTGATTGATCAGGCGATGGATCTGGAAAATTCATCACCGAACAGTGGTGAGGAAAAAAAGTGAGCCAGCGCCGAAGAGCCAAAGGTCGGAAAGTGAATGGTATTCTTCTTTGTGACAAGCCGTTAGGTGTCTCATCAAATGCAGCACTGCAGAGTGCTAAAAATTTATATGGTGCTCAAAAAGCAGGTCATACCGGCAGTCTTGATCCATTAGCCAGTGGTATGTTGCCTCTTTGCTTTGGTGAAGCAACAAAAATTTCCCAATTTTTGCTGGATTCAGACAAGTATTATCGTGTGGTGATCAAGTTGGGTGAAAAAACAGCATCAGGTGATGCTGAAGGTGAAGTAATAGAGCGTTGGCCTGTGCCCGAAATCAGTGACTCATTACTTAAAAAAATTTTGAATGATTTTACGGGTGAAATCCAGCAAATCCCTCCAATGTACTCGGCACTCAAACAAAAAGGGCAGCCACTTTATAAGCTTGCTCGTCAAGGTATTGAAGTGGAGCGTGAAGCGCGTACGCTGAATATTATTTCATTAGAGCTGTTAAGTTTTGAAGGTGATTCATTAGAGCTTGATGTTCACTGCTCTAAAGGAACTTATGTGCGAACACTGGCGGAAGATATCAGCGCCGCATTAGGTTGTGGTGGTGGACATGTCACCTATTTACGTCGCCTAAAAGTTGGGCCTTTTGATGGCAATATGTACTCTCTAGAGACTCTTGGAGAGATAAAAGAGAGTGGCGATTTTGAAGCTCTGGACGCACTATTATTACCTATCGACCACGGTGTTTCACAATGGCCGATGCTTAATCTTTCACCTGCAACAGTGTTGCAGCTGCGCCAAGGACAGCCTGTTTTTGTTCCTAATTCACCTACGGAAGGTTTGATCAGGCTCTATGCTGAAGACGACTGCTTTCTAGGTTTGGGATTGATGCAAGATGACGGGAAAATTGCATCTAAGAGATTGTTTAATTAATAAACAGTATACTCAACACTTTTAGAATTGCTCTATTTTAAATATGTTGATCAACGGTGTTGAAGCGAATGCCATAAGCTCTTTGGATCGAGGGCTTCATTATGGCGATGGTTTGTTTGAAACCATTGCGGTAAAAAATGGTAAATTACAGTTGTGGCATCAACATATGCAGCGTTTTCTTGAAGGCTGTGAACGTCTTAGCTTGCCTGCGATTGACCCAGAATTACTCCATGCCGAAGCAGCCCGTCTGCTTTCTGATGATGCTAATAATAGCCAGGCAATACTCAAAATCATACTGACCCGAGGCGTGGGTGGGCGTGGTTACCATTCTCCAGAGACTCCCTCTGTTACACGAATTTTATTGCACTACCCCTGGCCTTCTTTTTCTGATTCTTATTGGCAGGAAGGTGTTCATGTTGAGTTATGCAAAACAGGTTTAGGAAGTAATCCTGTGCTGGCGGGCATAAAGCATCTAAACCGTCTCGAGCAAGTGATGGCCAGTCGTGAGTGGTGTGAACCCGAAGTGCAAGAAGGGTTGATGCTTGACCAACAAGGTAACGTGATTGAAGGTACGCGAACAAATCTGTTTGTCGTTAAAAATAACCAGTTAATAACACCTGATTTATCCATGTGCGGTGTTGAAGGTGTGATGCGTGGTGCAATTATTAATATTGCAAAAAAATCAGGTCTTCAGGTTCATGTTGCTGCGGTCAGCCAAGAAGTTTTAAAGAAGGCTGATGAACTATTTTTATGTAATAGCATTATTGGTATCTGGCCTGTAAAATCAGCAGGGCAAATAATTTATTCCAAGTTTTTTTTAACAAAAAAACTGATGGTCTCTTTAGAGCAACAATTAGCACATAGTGGCATTGATCTGTGAAAATTCTATCCAAGTTCATACTGTTTATTGTTGTATTATTAGGGGTTGCACTAGCAGTTCTTGCCATTGATTTTAAAAAGTTTTATGAAACACCTCTAAAAATTTCTCTTGATAACATCTCATATGAACTGAAACCCGGTGCCAATATAAAGCAAGTGGCCAATTCTCTGGTCGAATTGGAACTGATCTCTCACCCATACTATTTTATTGCATTGGCTCGTTGGCAGGGTGTTGCTCATCAAATTAAAACGGGAGAGTATGAGGTTGTAGCCGGTACGACTCCACCACAATTTTTAAGACAAATTGTCGATGGAAAGGTGATTCATTATGGAGTTACACTGATAGAAGGGCTGACCTTTCGTCAAGCACTGTCTGCTATTCATGCGAACGAAAATCTGGTTCATCATTTAATGGGTAAGACAGATGAGCAGATTATGACCGAAATAGGTCGAACGGGTGAACATCCCGAAGGGCGTTTTTATCCCGATACTTATCATTTTACACGCGGCATGAGTGATGTTGATATTTTGCGAAGGTCATACAGAATGATGCAAAAATACCTTGAAGAGTCGTGGTCAACGCGTGAAAAAAACTTACCATTGAAAAATAGTTATGAAGCATTAATTTTGGCTTCAATCGTAGAGAAAGAGACGGGGCTAAGGAGTGAGCAAGGACAAATAGCCGGTGTATTTATTCGTCGATTAAATAAAAAAATGCGTTTGCAAACAGATCCTACTGTGATTTATGGAATGGGCGATCGTTACGATGGAAATATCAGGCGGCGCGACTTGCTTGAGCATACGTCTTATAATACCTATCGCATCCCGGCATTGCCTCCAACTCCAATTGCACTGCCTGGCGGTGCAGCGATTGATGCGGTGATGCATCCTCTGAAAGGAAAAACACTTTATTTTGTATCCAAAGGTGATGGTTCACACTATTTTTCAGAAACACTGGAAGAGCACAACAAAGCCGTCACTCAATACCAATTAAAAAGATAGCAGGAATCCATATTGATGTCGGGTCATTTTATTACGATTGAAGGCAGCGAAGGGGTGGGGAAGACCACCAATATTAATTTTATTCAGGAGTACCTGAAAGCTAAGCAGCTAAAAGTCACTGTGACTCGTGAGCCGGGTGGCTCAAAACTGGCTGAACAGGTGAGAGAGCTGCTTTTGAGTCATCGGCAAGATGATATGGCGGATGATGCTGAATTACTGTTGATGTTTGCAGCGCGAGCCGAGCACTTGCATAAAGTGATTCACCCCGCACTAAAGCGCGGTGAGTGGGTTATTTCTGATCGTTTCACCGATGCGACTTATGCTTATCAGGGTGGAGGGCGTGGTATTTCAATGGAGCGAATTGCTCAGCTGGAAAATTGGGTGCAAGGGGATTTCCGTCCTGAGCTGACTCTGTTATTGGATGCGCCTGTATCGTTAGGCTTGCAACGCGTTGGCAAACGAGGCGAGCTGGATCGTTTTGAAAAAGAGAAGTCTGATTTTTTTGAACGTGTGCGTAATACTTATCTTGAACGAGCAAAAAAACTGCCACAGCGCTTCCGTGTGATTGATGCAACATGCCCATTAAAAAAAGTACAATCCCAAATTAAAACCTGTCTGGATAACTTTTTTAAATGAGTGCCGGAGACTATCCTGGCGAGCTTCCTTCCTGGTTAATGCCTTCATTTAACAATCTGATTCAGCGCCAGCGCAGCGGAACATTACCGCATGCATTGCTTTTGAGTGGCCAGAAAGGCATTGGCAAACAACGATTGGCTCAGGTGCTGATGAAAGCCGTATGTTGTGATGCACTCAATAAAAATGGGTTTGCCTGTCAGCAGTGCCGGAGTTGCCAATTAATTGAAGCTGGAAGTCATCCGGATGTTAAAAATATAAACCCTGTTGAAACAGGGAAAGTGATTAGTATTGATCAGATCAGAGCACTTAATCAGTATGTGTTACTTAAAGCACAATTAAGTGGCAATAAAGTGGCTGTGATTTCACCGGCAGAGCAGATGAATATTGCTTCATCAAACAGTCTGCTCAAAACATTGGAAGAACCTCCGGCGCATTCGTTATTGGTTTTAGTGACGAGCCGTCCTGCAATGTTACCGGCTACAATTCGCAGCCGTTGTCAGAATATTGTGCTTCATAAACCCACGATGGATGTGGGCGTTCAGTGGTTGAAAACACATATTGACTCACCGAAAGATCACTTGGAATTATTGCTTTCACTGGCTGATGGTGCACCATTTGAGGCTAAGAAATTAGCAGATAATGACCTTTTGAAACATCGAGATAAAATGTTGAGTGACCTTGAAGGGTTGATTAGAGGCCAAAATGATCCAGTGTCTATCGCTGAAGCATGGTTAAAGGTGGGTATGAGTGATTCTCTCTACTGGTTACGACGCTGGGTGGAAGACTTATTGCGCTTGAAAAGCAGTGAAAATCTATCCAATATCGTAAATTCAGACGTTCGTGGTCGATTGGAAAAGGTAGCACACTTATGGGATTTGAAGCCTCTATTCAGATTTTATGACCAGCTCTGTGAAACGATACGTCTTTGTGAAACATCATGTAATCCGCAGATGTTGCTGGAAGATCTACTCATTTTTTGGACGCATCGTCGTATACCGATTGTTATGGTTTAGGCAGCTCTCTATTTTCGCATTCAACATCTGTTCTAGGCCAGGCATTAATAACGGCTTTTACTAATGTTGCTAACGGAATTGCAAAAAACACACCCCATACCCCCCAGATCCCACCAAAAAATAGTACTGCAACAATGATGGCGACTGGGTGCAAATTAACCGCTTCAGAGAAGAGCAGGGGAACTAGTACGTTTCCATCCAAACCTTGAATGATCAGGTAGATTGTAACCAAATAGGCTAGTTCAGAGCTCCATCCCCATTGAAAGTAGGCAATTAATACCACAGGAAACGTGACAGCAACTGCACCAATATAAGGAATGATGACCGATAACCCAACTAATGAGGCTAAAAGTACCGAAAAGTTTAAGCCCATAAGAGCAAAAGCAATATAAGTGGTGACGCCAACAACAATGATCTCCAGAAATTTGCCACGTACATAGTTTCCGATCTGTTGATCCATCTCATGCCAGACTTGAGTCGCGACTAGGCGTTTTTGGGGTAAAAACCCTTGAAACCAGTCTATAATTTGTTCTTTATCTTTAAGTAAAAAGAAAACCAGTACAGGGATAAGAATGAGATAAATAAGAATAGTGAATATAACGGCAATTGATGAAAGTGACATGGAGAGCAGGTTTTGAGCGAAAGAGCCGGCGAATGTTTTAATTGTTTTCAGAAGTTCGGAAATCTGTTGCTGCGATACAAACTCAGGGTAAAGTTCTGGCAGTTTGAGCAGAGCATCCTGGCCTTTGAGGATCATGTCGGGTAATGCTTGGGCTAATTGATTGATTTGGCTTAATAGCATGGGCAGTACAGCAAGGAATAAAAATGCCAAAAAAACGAATGACGGAATGTAGGTCAGAAGTATTGCACTCATACGTGAGATTTTGTGTTTTTCCAGAACCTTTATCAGCCCTTCCAGAAAATAAGCCAGTACGATGCTAATCAGCAAGGGCGCCAGCATATCTCCAATGAAGATAACAATGCCAAAACCAATGATGAGCAATAACCCGAGGAAGATCGCTTCAGGGTCGGATAAGTATTTACTGATCCAGCGGTTAATAACATTTTGCATTTTATTTTAGTGATCGTTTTAAAATATAATGTGCTTGATCATACCATCACAAATAGAGTTAGAAACCTTTGTAGGAAAAATATTTTTCGTGTAAAGGTCTTGTTAGTATAAGGATCTATTCCAGAGGGTGCTGTGATAAATACGAGTTAATACCTTGTTATCCGTGAATGTCACAAGTACCATGAGCGGTTGAATTGAATGGGGAGAATATAAAATATGTTTCATGGCAGTATGGTTGCGCTGGTGACACCAATGTTCCCTGATGGAACACTGGATCGAACGGCATTAGATGAGTTGATTGAGTATCATATCGAACAAGGAACGGATGCGATTGTTGCGATGGGGACTACGGGAGAGTCTGCAACTTTTGGAATAAAAGAGCATTGCGAAGTCATTCGTGATGTTGTAACGAAGGTCAATGGACGTATTCCAGTGATTGCCGGTACGGGTTCTAATGCAACTCAGGAAGCCATTGAACTAACGATTGGTGCGATGAAGGTGGGGGCGGATGCCTGCTTATTAGTCACACCCTATTATAATAAACCTACTCAAGAAGGTTTGTTTCTGCATTATAAAGAGGTCGCTGAGGCAGCGGCGATACCACAAATTCTCTATAATGTGCCGGGGCGCACTGCATGTGATCTGTTGCCTGAAACAGTAGAACGGTTATCAGTAATTCCAAATATTATTGGTATCAAGGAAGCGACGGGAGATATTGAACGAAGCCGTGATATTTTGGCGCGTTGTGGCCAGGCTCTGGATATCTATAGTGGTGATGATGCCACTGCAATGGAGTTGATGCTGGGTGGTGCTAAAGGTGTCATCTCAGTGACGGCTAACGTGGCTCCAAAATTGATGCATGAAATGTGTGGTTTTGCATTACAAGGCAATCGCTCTGCTGCACGTTTGCTTAATGAGCGTTTAGGGGCATTGCACCGTGATTTGTTTGTTGAATCAAACCCGATTCCAGTGAAATGGGCCTTATATGAAATGGGACTGATTACAGAAGGTATTCGTTTACCGATGACTGTTCTATCTGAACAATATCACGCAACAATTCATCAAGCATTGATCCAGTCTGGAGTTGATTATGAACAGTAATAAAAAGTGGTTTTATTTGCAAACAGTTGCTTTGAGCCTGAGTCTGATTTTGTTATCAGCATGCAGCTCTGTTGATAAAACACTTTATAAAGATGCGCGTACGTTACCCCCGCTCGAAATTCCACCCAATCTAATGGCTCCTGAAGTGGCTGATGGTGTGGAAATGACAACACAAACAGATGATGTTTCCGCTGGAAAATCTGCTCTGATCTGGGAGCGAGATGGTGGGTTGATTATGGTACTGAATCTGGATTATGCGACCGCTTGGCTGTTGATTGGAGATGTTCTGAAAGCACAGGGGTTTTCGATAAAAAATGAAAGCAAGGCAAAAGGCTTATATACCTTGCAATTACAAGGTACTTCGAAACAGTTGAGTGTAGAAGATCGGGGTGTAAAAATATTAGTCACAATGATTGGCTCAAAAAACCAGCGTGATCACTCTGCTGAGGCCTATCAGGTATTGTCGAAAATACATGCTGAATTAAAGTAGAGACAAGGCATGCTTTGCCTTGTCTCTATTATTTAATACAAACGGCTCGTATCTGTACCATATCAGTAAACCCTTGCATGACCTTTTCAATGCCATCTTGCTTTAGGGTTCGCATCCCTGCAGCAAGGGCGGCTTGGAGTATAACCTGAACACGAGAGCGTTCGAGAATAAGTCGTTTAATTTCATCTGATGCCTCCAGAAATTCATGAAGAGCGAGCCGTCCGCTGTATCCGGTGTTATTGCATTTTTCGCATCCCACAGGCTTACACAGGGTTATTTTATTTTCGTCATTTGCATATATTTCATGCCACTCTTTTAATATTTCAGCATAAATTTTTTCTGCATCTGTATCTTCGCTAATAAGCTCATCACAATATTCATGAGCAAGCCCCATCAACTCATGATCACTACATGTATACTCTTCTTTACAATGACTACAAAGTGTTTTTGCCAGTCGCTGGGCAAGAATTCCGAGCAGGGCATCTGAAAAATTAAAGGGATCCATGCCCATATCCAGTAATCGGATGATGCTTTCAGGGGCACTATTTGTATGCAAGGTTGAGAAAAGTAAATGGCCTGTCAACGAAGCTTCAATACCCGTCCCTGCAGTCTCTTTATCACGCATCTCACCGACCATAATAATGTCAGGGTCTGCACGTAAAAAAGCCCGCATAGCTGCGGCAAAGGTGAAATTAATTTTGGGTTGTACTTGTACCTGACGTAGCCCTTTTTGAGTGATTTCTACAGGATCTTCAGCAGTCCATATTTTTCGTTCTACGGTATTTAGATGGGCAAGCAGTGCATGCAGTGTGGTCGTTTTACCTGAACCCGTTGGGCCGCAAACAAGAAACATGCCATAAGGTTTTTCGATATTGGCAATGACTTTTTCTTTGTTTCGCTCGCTCAGCCCAAGTTTATCGACAGCAACGGCGCCCCCTTTGGCTAATATTCTGAGTACGACATCTTCAACTCCTCCAGCTGTCGGTAGAGTAGCAACACGCAATTCAATATCAAGAGGGCCATATTTTTTAAAATTTATTTTTCCATCCTGTGGTTTTCGCCTCTCGGAAATATCAAGGTTGGACATGATTTTCAGTCTGGAAATCAGTGCTTGACGATATTGAGCCGGCAGTTCGAGATATGAGGATAGTGTGCCATCACGGCGAAATCGAATGATTGTTTTTTTATTGCCAGGATAAGGTTCGATGTGAATATCAGATGCACCTTGCTGGTATGCATCAATTACTATTTTATTCATCAGTTTGACGACAATATTATCTTCAATATCAGATTCGATTGCAGACTCTTCCAGGTAGTCATCATCGTCATCATCTAAAATAAGGTCTTCAGTTAAGGCATCACTGAACTCGCTGCCCAGCCCTTGGGTGTCATAGTAATAGTTCGTGGCCCAGTCAATGTCTGTGGCGGTCGACATGACACTTTCCACCAGCATATTAGTGTGAAAACTGAGCGCATCAATTGCAGATGTTTTAAGATTGATTGGATTTTCAAGTGCGATAACGAGTTTGCCATTATAAATCGCAAGAGGAATGACCCGATAACGTTTAATCAGTTTTTTAGGAACAAGATTGATTACCTTGGGGCTGATTTCGTACTTCCTGAGATTAACAAAGGGAATGCCTAGCTTTTTTGCAAGCGCGGTTTGAACTGCTTCTTGAGTTAAAATACCTTTATCAACCAGAAGTTCGCCTAATGGCATCCCACTGCTATCTTGCTTTTGAAATTCAAGAATTTCTTCGAGTTGCTGCTCTGTAATCAATTCATCATTAATTAATACTTCCCCCAATCTTAAATTGGGTTGTGAGTTTTGGTGTTTGAGTGCGTATTCCAGCTCTATTGATGATGTGACTTCATCAACGGGCTGTTGGTCTTCTTCTGAACTGGAAGTCTCTTCTTGCAGTTGGTCGTGTTTGGCGTTGGAGTAGACGGTTTTTTCATCCATCCTACAGTTCATCAAGGCATCAAAAGGGGCAAAAATATAACGATATTGGTTTGCTCCTTCGCTTTGTAGCAATAACAACCCATATTGGCAAGCAATGAGCCCAACAGCGGTTCCCTGAAGTTTAATGTTATCTAAAAATTTTAACTTGAATTTTTTTTTATTGAAGTCTGACGGGTTGTCAGTGGTTTGATGGAACAGTCGTGAATATTGAATGACCCTGATATTTTTTAGTGAAATTTTTTGTGGGGTATGGCTATCTCGGTTTGCAACCAGAATGGTACCAGTTTTGCTATCCATTGATTCAAAAAGACCGATGGTTTTATTTCCATCTAATAGATGGAACATTGCGGCCTCTCCATTAAGAAGGCTGAGGTCGTCATATTCTGAATCAACGCACGGTTGTACAGGTGGTGGCTCAGCGATTGTGGTATCCATCCGTGGTTCTCTTTATATAAGTTATTTCAAGTGTTATTAACCCGATGTATCGACACGGAAATAATCAGGCTTTAACGCATTCGCCTCAGCAGGGTTATAGATAAAATAAAAAAGAGCAGTGTCGGCAGAAGTGCACTGATGACGGGAGGGTAGTGGTTGAGTAATCCTGCATAACTGAATATTTGACCAAATAGGTGAAAGCCCAAGCCAACAAGCGCACCAAAAAGAATGCGTTGACCGATACTAACGGTGCGTAATGAAGCAAAAATAAACGGAATGGAAAGGAGGAGCATGACACCCGTATTAAGTGGCGCAGCTGCTTTTTTCCAAAGAGCGAGTTGGTAGCGTTCGGCATCCAGCCCATTTTTTTTCAGGTAACTTACATAGTTATAAATTCCTGTTGCGGATAGATTTTCTGGATTGACGGTTACAATGCTGAGCAGTTGCGGGTTAAGCAGTGATTTCCACTCAGTTTGTGTTTTTTTATGGGCAATCACTCCATGCTTTGTCAATGTGCTGACTTTTATATCTTTTAATAACCACTCCTGATTTATATAACTTGCACTTTTAGCTTGAGTGATGGTTTGAAGTTGATGATGGTTATTAAATTTATAAATATGTATACCACTTAAATCACCATCGGGGAAAACATTGTTGATTTTGATAAAAGTCTGCCCATCTTTAGCCCAAAAGTTATTGGCGTTATTGGTAGTGACACGCTCTCCCAAAGCTGTAGTGCGCATGTTCATGGCATAGCGTTCGCTCATAGGTGCGAGAAATTCGCCAATTATTGTGGCTAAAATCATGAGCAACAGACCGACTTTAAGCACAGAAAATACAATTTGTTTAATTGATACCCCAGCGGCTCGGATGACAATGAGTTCACTATTGTTGGCCATTCCACCTAACCCAATAATACTGCCTAAAAGTGTTGCCATTGGAAAAAGCATGTAAGCAATGCCGGGGAGTGACATAAAGATAAACAATCCAGCATGCTGGATTTCATAACTGCCTTTTCCGATATCTTCCAGCTCTCGCATAAAACCAATCAAACCAAAGAGTGAAAGTAACACCATCAAGACCATAGAAACATTCAGGATGACTGCTTTACCAATATATATATCTAATATTTTCATGATACCGGTACTTTCATTTGGATGGATGCTTGAATCTGATTTTCAGAAAAGTGGGGCTGTTTTGTTTTATAAATAGGATTGTGATGAGTAATATGACGAGGCCATGCACCCACCACAGGCCAATCCAGACAGAAACATCCCCTTTTTCAACCCAGCTTTTCGCAACGACCAATAGATTGCTGTAAACAATAAACAGTAAAATACCAACCACTAATTTTGAATATTTACCTTGACGCGGAGTTGTACGACTGAGTGGAATAGCGAGCAGGGCGAGTAATAATGTCGATAAAGGGATGGAAATACGCCATTGTAATTCAGCGATGGAACGCGGATTATTGATGGCCAGTAGCTCAAAGGGAGTTTTAGTCGAGTAGCTGTGATTAGGAGGAGGGTCATTTTTTTGATGAATACGTATGCCGTGCTCCTGAAATTTTGTCACTGTAAATTCAGTAGTGCCGGGTACCCCTGCATATTGATAACCTGACTCCAGAACTAAAAACTGGTCACCACTTTTTTTCAGGGTACGCTCGTGGGCTGACTGGGCGGCCAATATTTGCAGTTGACCTTCATGCGTACCTTCTACAAAAATATTTTTCAGTTGACTGGTGCTGGGTTCAATTTTTTCAACGTAAAGTGCCCAGCCCGACAGCTCTTTAAATTGGCCCGGAATAATTGCTCTGAGTTGAGTGGATGTATCACTTGTATTTTTTAGCTGTGAAATGCCGCGTTCTGCCCAAGGTGCAATATAAAAGGAGAATGTTGCGGTCAGCAGCGCAACAAAGAGTGCAAACCAGAAAATACTTTTAGATATTTGTAGAGTGCTCACGCCACAGGCTTCAAGTGCTGTCATTTCGTTATCTTGATAGAAGCGGCCTAATGCAAGCAAGACGGATAAATAGAGCGAAATAGGTAGCAATACTTCAATGGTATCTGTGATATAAAGCATTAATAACTGCACAACAATATCACTCGGCAATATACCGGCTGCCGCTTTGGCGAGTGAACGCACCAAGCTATCACTAATAAAAAACAGCAATAAAACAGAAGTGACCGCTGTCAGAGTGAAGAGTACTTCCTTAATAATATAGCGATTGAGTATCAATGTTTTAAATTCGTATATAGATTATTTGTTTTTTTTGAACAATATTAATAAAGTATCGTTATTAACGCTGTGATTTCTCACATACCATGGGTACACTACAGCGCCATAAACTATATTTTAACAGCATTACGATGGGTTAGGATTTAAATAATGGAATTTTCAATAAAAAGTGGTCACCCCGAAAAACAGCGCACCGCGTGTGTTGTCGTCGGTATTTTTGAGCCTCGCCGTATGTGTGCATCTGCTGAGCAGATTGATCAAATCTCGGGTGGTTTTCTCTCAAGTATTATTCGCAGGGGTGATCTTGAAGGAAAGTTTGGTCACACTTTACTGCTGCATAATGTGCCCAATACATTATGTGAACGGGTTTTACTGGTTGGTTGTGGTCGTGAACGTGACTTCAATGATGCGGTCTATCGAAAACTGATTGCAAAAACAACCGTCGTATTGAATGAAATTGGTGCAATGGAAGTCACCAACTATTTAACTGAACTCAATGTGAAAGGGCGCGATACTCATTGGAAGATTCGTCAAGCCGTTGAAGCTGCTTGGGGCGCACTATATCGTTTTGATTACCTTAAAAGTGAGAAAAAAACAGATCGTCGCCCTCTTCGTAAATTGATTCTGTCCGTACCCAGTCGTCGTGACTTGGCTCATTCTGAACAAGCAGTAAAAGAGGGGCTTGCTATTGCTAAAGGGGTTGACCTGGCTAAAGATCTGGGGAATTTCCCGGGAAATATCTGTACCCCTGAATATCTGGCAGAGCAAGCTCTTAAATTAGCTGAAACGCACCCATCTATTCAGACTGAAGTATTAGAACAAGAGCAGATGGAAGCGCTCAAAATGGGGTCGCTATTGTCCGTGTCAAAAGGCTCTGCTTTATCACCTAAGTTTATTGTGATGAATTATAGTGGTGGTAAAAAAGGGGATGCTCCCGTTGTATTGGTGGGTAAAGGTGTGACTTTCGATTCGGGAGGTATTTCGATTAAACCTTCCGCTGCGATGGATGAGATGAAATATGACATGTGCGGAGCCGCTAGCGTATTAGGCGTGTTATCCGCTGTGGCTGAAGTTGGTTTGCCCTTGAACGTTGTGGGCGTTGTGCCGGCGGTTGAAAATATGCCGAGTGCCCATGCTACGAGGCCAGGGGATATTGTGACCAGTATGTCGGGCACAACAATTGAAGTTCTCAATACTGATGCTGAGGGGCGTTTGATTTTGTGTGATGCGTTGACATACTGTGAGCGCCTTAACCCTTCAGTTGTGATTGATATTGCGACCTTAACGGGCGCTTGTGTTGTCTCGCTGGGGCATCATATCAGTGGGCTTCTGGGCAATCATAACCCTTTGATCAATGACTTATTGAACGCAGGTAAAACTTCAGGGGATCGCGCATGGGAACTGCCTATGGGGGAGGAGTACCAAGAGCAGCTGAAAAGTCCATTTGCTGATATTGCAAATATTGGTGGGCGTTATGCGGGTACTATTACAGCGGCTTGCTTTCTTTCCAGGTTTACCAAAAAATACCATTGGGCACACTTGGATATTGCAGGAACGGCTTGGAAAAGTGGTGAGAAAAAAGGCGCGACAGGTCGCCCTGTGCCGATGCTGATGCAATATTTAATTGATCTGTGTGCTGAAAATTAAAAATTCTATTGACATTGGTCGATAGTCAGTTCAAATTATTGATTCTGAAATTTAACTAATTTTTACGATTACGATGAATAAACACACTTTTAAAAACTACATTGTGATGATTCGAGCATGGCGTGTCGCCGTGCTACGAAAATGTGTCGCTGTGTGCTTGGAGAAAATGAAAGTGTCGTAAAAATCAGTTCCTAAAAATTCATTTTTAAAAAGCCGCAGATGTCACTATCCGCGGCTTTTTTTTGGCTGTTTGAAAAACTAAATTATATTCAAGAGGAGAAAAAAAATGTCTGTGCCAGCCGCTTATTTCGGCGTTGTTCTAATCTGGTCAACAACACCGTTGGCCATTCAATGGAGCAGTATGGAAGTGGGTTACCTTTTTGGGGTTTCTGCACGCATGGTCATTTCATTGGTGCTTTGTTTGGCGATCATCGCTTTGTGGCGTGTACGTTTTCCATGGCATCCAGCCGCACGCCAGGTTTACCTGCTCTCAAGCGTAGGCACGTTTGGTGCCATGATTTGTGTTTATTGGGGCGCACAGTTTATTTCATCGGGCTTGGTTGCTGTCATTTATGGAGCAATGCCTATGGTCACCGCGCTTATTTCAGCGTTGCTCTTAAAGGAGGATGTTTGGCGTGTTGGAAAAATAGTGGGCATGGTGATTGGAGTGCTGGGGCTAATTATCGTGTTTGATCCTCGTATGCCAAGTAATCCAGAAGCATGGAAAGGTGTGTTGGCCGTATTTTTATCGACTGTTTTACACAGTCTAAGTATGGTTTTAATTAAACGTACTCATGTTGACATTCCACCTTTGAGTGTTGTTGCCGGTGGATTGATCGTTGCTGTTCCGCTGTATTTACTGACAGCGGTTGCAACAGGAGTGAGCTGGCCTGTGGAAATACCGGATCGTGCGCTTGCTTCGATCCTCTATTTAGGTGTCATTGGTTCAGTGTTTGGGTTTGTCTTGTTTTATTATTTGTTGAAGCACTTGAGTACGCCCAGTATTTCAATGATTACTTTGATTACACCAGTTTTTGCACTGGTACTGGGCGCTCTGGTAAATAACGAGATCGTTAATTTGACGATCATATTGGGCACCGTGATGATTTTACTAGGGTTGGTAGTGCATCAGTGGGGGGATACTTTTTTGTTACGTTATAAGTAGTAATGGAGAGCTGATAGAAAGTGCTTTGTATATTGTAAAATAAGATTGACCCCTTTCCTTCACAAGGGGTCCAGTCCGAGGAATTGCCCACTCACTCGGTAGTACCGCAAAGCAGCCATTGAGTAATTGGTGGTTGTAAGAACGATATCATGCATTTCGTCCGCGCCTCTTTCGTGTAACTTCGTGTCGCACGGCTCATTTCATATTTGGACAAGACTGCTTCTATTCTCAGACAGCCTCCTAGGGTATAATTCAGAATTTTTTGGCTCACGAATTTTAAGGTTTATGTCAAAGACGGTTCAAGCTGTGCGTGGAATGCACGATATTTTGCCTGCTCAAACACCGAGTTGGCAACGTTTAGAAAAGTCTATGCGGCGTATACTTTGTGCTTACTCGTATGACGAAATTCGCTTTCCTATTCTTGAAAAAACAGACCTGTTCAAGCGCACCATCGGTGAAGTGACTGACATTGTAGAGAAAGAGATGTATACCTTTGATGATCGTAATGGAGATAGTCTGACATTGCGGCCTGAAGGGACAGCAGGTTGTGTGCGTGCCTGTCTGGAGAATGGTTTGCTGCACAATGAAGTACGACGGTTGTGGTATATGGGGCCGATGTTTCGTTATGAGCGGCCACAGAAAGGGCGGTATCGCCAGTTTTATCAAATTGGTGTTGAAACATTTGGTATGCATGGCCCCGATATTGATGCTGAATTGATTATGATGACAGCGCGTTTGTGGCGTGAATTGGGTTTGAATGACCTGGAATTACAAATTAATTCATTAGGGACATCGACCTCGCGAAACAGATATCGTGACTACTTAGTAACTTACTTTAAAGATCATTTAGATCAACTGGATGATGATAGCTTACGACGCTTGGAGTCAAACCCGTTACGTATTCTCGATAGTAAAAATCGAGAGATGCAAAGCTTAATAGAAGCGGCTCCTAAATTATCTGATTTTCTTGATAGTGAATCAACTTTGCACTTTGATCAGTTAAAAGAGTTTTTAAATGGTGCTGGAATTAGTTATACAGTGAATCCACGTCTGGTTCGAGGGCTGGACTATTATGGGAAAACAGTTTTTGAATGGGTCACGACTCGTTTAGGAGCGCAAGGTACCGTGTGTGCGGGCGGACGCTATGATGGGCTGGTTGAGCAACTCGGTGGTAAAGCAACACCCGCCGTTGGTTTTGCCATGGGTATAGAGCGTTTGATCGCTTTGCTTGAAGAGTCTGGCCAAACAAAGATAGCCTCTGTGGATGTCTACATGGTATTGATGGGAGATGGCGCAACTAAGCAAGGACTATTAATCGCAGAACAGTTGAGAGATGCCTCGCCCCGCCTTACATTAAGAGTGAATTGTGGGGGAGGTAGTTTTAAAAGACAATTTAAAAAAGCGGATAAATGCGGAGCACGCATTGCATTGGTTTTGGGTGATGATGAGATTGAGAAAAGGGTTGTTGGGCTGAAATACCTGCGAGAAGATCGTCCTCAACGAACGATTAAATGGTCTGAGTTAAACCCTGATGTTTTTAATTAAAAACATATTTTAAGTTATTGAATTTGGAGAAGAGTCGTGAGTAACGAAACTGAGCAAGAGCAAGTTGAAGCAATCAAAAGATGGTGGAACGAAAACGGTACGGCCATTATTTTTGGACTTGCCATCGGTGTGGCTGCACTTGTTGGCTGGAATATGTGGTCGGATCATAGCCGCAATCAACAAGAGTCTGCATCAATGGCTTACCAGCAATTGATGACGACGCTGGCTGAAGAAGAGAATGATATCGTACTTGAACGTGTAGAACGTTTGAAAAGTGATTATGCCGATTCACCCTATGCGATATTGGCAGCCATGGCAGCGGCTAAAGCTAACGTAAATAAAAATGATCTTGAGGCGGCTCAAATACAACTGCAATGGGCATTAGATCGTAGTGATGATATTGGCATGCAACACCTTGTTCGGTTGCGTCTGGCACGCTTACTTATTGCTACTGATAAAAATGAAGATGCATTGCTGCTGCTTGAGAAGGTCAGTAATACTGAAAGCTTTACAGCGGACTATGATGAGTTGAAGGGTGACATCTATATTGCGACAGGAAAAATTGAATTAGCACGTACGGCCTACAAAAAAGCACTTGCAGAAGGTGAAAGTTTATCGAGCAGTCCATTTTTACAGATGAAACTGGATGATTTAGGGTCAGGAGATAACTCTTGATAGTCAGCGGTCAAGTAAAACGATGCTGTATCACTGTTTTATTAGTGCTATTGCTGAGTGCATGTAGTTCCAATAAAAGTCGTGTTGATCCTCCTGCTGAACTCACTCCGTTTGACCCTGTTGTTCAGCTTGAGGTGATGTGGGTTCACAAGGATGGAGAGATTGCGACAACCACAGACCCATTAACATTGCGGGTGGCTGATGGACATATCTATTTTGGTGACGGTGAAGGACGTGTCATAGCACTTGATCAAAACAGTGGTGAAAAGCTATGGAGTGTTAATACCGGTGTAGAGCTCTCGGCAGGTGTCGGTTATTCAGATGATCTTTTATTATTAGGATCACATCATGGAGAGTTGTTGGCGCTCAATAGAAACAACGGGGAAGAAGTTTGGCGAAGCATGTTGTCGAGTGAAGTGTTATCGCCTCCTGTTGAATCGAAAGGGCAGGTATTCACTCGTACAAGTGATAGTAAACTATTTGCTTTGGACGCTGCGAATGGTAAGCAGCATTGGGCGATCAGTCAAAAAGTACCCGTATTGTCATTGCGTGGTGAGAGTCCGCTGCTTGTCGATGAAGCCAATGTATATGCCGGTTTTGCTAATGGTAAAATGCTTGCAGTGTCTCAAAAAGATGGGGAAATTCTATGGGAGGCAACGATCGCGATTCCAGAGGGGCGGTCAGAGTTGGAACGTATGGTCGATATTGATAGTGCTCCGCTGCTGGGTTCAGAAGTCATTTATGTTGCAACCTTTCAAGGCCGTGTGGCGGCGGTCGGTCAGTTCAGCGGTGCAGTTCTTTGGGCACATAATATCTCTACTTTTAAAAATATGGCGATCAATGAGACGCAGCTTTTTATCACTGATGAACAAAGCCATCTGTGGGCATTGAGTCAAAGAGGAGGAGCTTCATTATGGCGACAGGAAAAGTTACATGGCCGTCAATTAAGTGCCCCCGTTATTTTGGATGATTATGTTGTTGTCTCGGATTACGAAGGTTACATACACTTGTTGTCACAAAAGGAAGGATCCTTTTTTTCTCGTTACCGGGTTGATAAGTCAGGTATTTTCGGTGACCCTGTTGTGGCTGATGGAGTGCTTTATATCGTTGGCAAGAGTGGTACGCTCACTGCATTGCGTTTAGCTGATTAAACGGAAATTATTATGTTCAATAACTACACTTTATTTCTGAAAAAATGATTCATATTAACTTTTCACATTTTATGACATTGCTGAGTATATGAACCCTGTTTTTGCCTTGGTCGGCCGCCCTAATGTGGGTAAATCAACACTTTTTAATCGTTTAACCCGCACACGTGATGCATTGGTGGCAAACCAGCCTGGTCTGACACGCGACCGTATTTACGGGAAAGGACGTTTGGGAGATCGCCCTTATTCTGTCATTGATACAGGTGGCCTCTCAGAAAAAAACAGGGGGATTGATGTTGTCATGGCCGAGCAATCCTGGATGGCTGCTGAGGAGGCGGATGCTGTTTTTTTTCTGGTGGATGGTCGAGAAGGGCTTTCCACCATTGATGAGGTGCTGGCTGAACGGTTACGTTGTTTAAGTAAACCGCTGTTTTTGGTTGTCAATAAAACTGAAAGGCTCAACGACGATATTGTATCAGCTGAATTTCAAGCGCTTGGCCTGGGTGAATCTATCGCAATTTCATCAGCACATGGCGAGGGTGTTCAAGATCTTCTTGATGAAGTGTTTAAACTCTTTCCTGAAGAAGAGGGTGATGATAATAAAGTCGATCGTGGCATTAAGCTAGGAATTATTGGTCGCCCGAATGTGGGTAAATCAACCTTGGTTAATCGTATGCTGGGCGAAGATCGCGTGGTGGTTTACGACAAACCTGGTACAACACGAGACAGTATTTTTATTCCGTTTGTACGTGGTGAGCAAAAATATACCTTGATTGATACCGCAGGGGTGCGAAGGCGCAGTAAAGTGAATGATATGCTGGAAAAATTCAGCGTCATCAAAACACTTAAAGCCATTGAAGAATCTAATGTGGTCATATTGGTTCTGGATGCACATAAAGAGGTGAGTGATCAGGATGCCCGGTTGCTTGGTTATGTGCTGGAAAGTGGTCGTGCATTGATTATTGCTGTTAATAAGTGGGATGGCCTGAGTTCTGAAAAGCGTAAAGAGATCAAACGAATGCTGGACTTTAAACTGTCATTTGTTGGTTTTGCCAGAATTCATTTTATTTCAGCACTGCATGGTACGGGGGTCGGTGATCTGTTCAAGTTTGCACAAAAAGCATATCGCTCAGCAATGATCAAGGTGCCGACACCACGTTTAACGCAAATTCTCGAAGATGTGGTTGATCAAAATCAACCGCCACTGGTTCATGGTCGACGTATAAAGCTGCGTTATGCGCATCAAGGCGGAAAAAATCCACCTCTGTTTATTGTGCATGGCAACCAGACAAAATCACTACCGGATTCTTACAAACGCTTTTTGGAGAACACATTTACGAAAGTGTTAAGACTGGAAGGCACTCCGGTTCGTTTTCAGTTCAAAAGCAGTAAAAACCCTTATGCCAGTGATTCTGATAAAAAACCTAATTTGGTGACACCCAGACAAAAAAGAAAGAGTCGTTCAAATTCTGAAAAAAATGTCAGAACAAAGCTAAATCGAAAAAAATCAGGACGTTAATAATGAATACATCAAACCGGCTCAGCCAGGTTTTTCTGGGAATTTTTGCGTTCTTGTTTTGTGTCAATACTTTCGCAGTCGATAAAGTAAGTTGGGAGACGATCGTTGATCGGGTTTCAGAATCTGTGATCTCATTGAAGGTGGACAGTGCGCGCCCCTTTGACACCAGCAGGAACAGCTCTCAACAGGCCACCGGATTTGTTGTTGATGCTAAACGTGGCATTATTTTAACGAATCGCCATGTGGTTCAACCTGGTCCCGTGATGGCGGTGGGGATGTTTTTGAATCACGAAGAGGTGGATTTGAAACCCATTTACCGAGATCCTGTGCATGATTTTGGTTTTTTTCAATACGATCCAGCAGAGCTTTCATTTAATAATCCTGTTGAGCTAAAACTCAATCCTGATGCTGCAGTTGTTGGTAAAGATATACGTGTCATCGGTAATGATGGGGGAGAACACTTATCGATTCTTTCAGGAACATTGGCACGTCTTGATCGCCGAGCACCTAATTATGGCCAAGGCAGCTATAACGACTTTAATACTTTTTATATGCAGGCCGCTTCCAGCATCAGTGGCGGAGCGTCTGGCTCGCCTGTAGTGGATATGTCGGGGGATGTGATTGCATTGAGTGCAGGCGCTAATCTTAAAAATGCAGCGAGCTTTTTTTTACCGCTTGATCGAATCACAAGAGCTTTGAAATTAATTCAAGCTGACCAGCCAGTGAGTAGAGGCACATTGCAAACAATATTTTGGCACCAACCTTATGAAGAGCTGCGTCGATTAGGGTTGAGTCATGAATCTGAAACATTGGTTCGTGATGCTCACCCAAAAGGTATTGGAATGCTGGTTGTAAATCAGGTGATCAGAAAGGGGGTCGCTGATGGCTTGTTTATGCCGGGTGATATCCTCCTGAAAGCTAATGGCCAGTTAATGACGAGCTTTCCACCTTTAGCCGAACTGCTGGATAATTCTGTCGGTGATCAGGTTGTATTTGATATTGAACGCGCCGGAACGTTATTGAGCGTGACTTTAAAAGTAGCTGACTTACATGCGATAACCCCAGCGTCCTATATTACATTTGGGGGTGGCTTGCTGCATGATCTCTCATATCAGCAAGCACGTAACTATCATGTTCCTGTTGAAGGTGTTTATATCGCAAGTTCAGGTTATGTTCTGGGTAATGAATCTGTTGTGCGCGGTGTCGTGATCACCTCTATGAATGATCAACCCATTCGAAATTTAGATGATCTAAAAGCCGTGCTTGCAACGTTGGCGGATGGCGATCAAGCCTCAATACGTTTTTTTAATTTAGGTAATCCCAATCATGAAATGGTGGCGGTGATTTCCATGGATCGTCGCTGGTTTCCTGTAAAAGCATGTGAACGTGATGATAAATCAGGCTATTGGCCTTGTAGAGCATTAGCAGAAGGCCCCAAAGTGAGGCCATTAAAGCCTGCTTCAACACAGTTTACCGAGGTGGATGACCCCAAAGCGAGAGCGATTGCACCTTCATTAGCTATTGTGACGTTCGAAATGCCATTTCGGATAGATGGTGTCCGCGACTCTCGTTATATTGGCACAGGTGTTGTGCTGGACGCGACAAAAGGGCTCATTGTTGTTGATCAAAATACAGTGCCCACTTTTTTAGGCAATGTAAATATTACATTTGCAGGCTCTTTGGAAGTGCCTGGAAAAGTTGAATTTGTTCATCCTTTTCATAATATGGCGGTTGTCTCATATGACCCTGCCTTAATTGGCGATACGCCTGTTAAAAGTGCTGAGTTTGTTAATCAACCATTAAAGCAGGGGGATCGGGTGTGGCAAGTGGGTTTGAAGGGCAATCATCAACTAACGGTTCAAAGTACAACAATCCGGTCGGTTGATGCGGCGATTTTTCCAGTGCCTTCTGTGCCTTGGTTTCGTGATACAAATATTGAGGTTGCAGCGCTTACAAACAGTGTCAATAGCGTGGGTGCTGTATTGGCCAATGAAGATGGAAAAATTATTGCGCTATGGGCAAATTTTGCTTATCAGACGGGTAAAAAAATCAATAGCGTGATGCGTGGTATTCCTTCTGAGTTGGTGATGGAACTTATTGATGTGGTGAGTCAATCACCTGCATCAAAAGTGCGCTCGTTAGAAGTTGAGCTTTATCTGTTGCCTCTTTCAGAAGCTCGCAAGCGTGGGTTGCCTAACGAATGGGTAACCATGCTGGAAGCGCACAATACTGCGCGTAGAGAGGTGCTACTGATTACACGCTTGGTTGCCGGTTCACCTGCCGCTGGGCTTTTGACTGAAGGGGATCTGTTGCTCGCACTCAATGGTACACCTGTGACTAATTTTCGTGACGTTGAGAAAGCGGTCAGAGATAAAGAAATAATTGATGTCACTATATTGCGCCGAGGAAAAGAGCAGATATTAAAGGTGCCCACTGTTTCATTAAGTGGAATGGGCACTGATCGTGTGGTGGGTTGGTCAGGCGCATTACTTCAGGCTCCGCACCGATCTATTGCAGCGCAGCGAGGATATGACGCAGACGGAGTGTATATTGCCTGGACGTGGTGGGGAAGCCCTGCAAATCATTTTGGTTTGGCTGGGAGTTTGCGCATTCTTAATGTTGATGGTGTCGCTGTACCGGATCTTGATGCCTTTTTGTCTGTGGTACAAACAAAAAAGCATCGTGACTCAGTTCGTTTGAAGGTTGTTGATCTGAATGGGCGGGAGAATATAGTGACATTGAAGCTGGACTTAAATTATTGGCCCACATATGAATTGAAGTGGACTCAGGAAGACGGTTGGAGACGATACACTCTTTAACCTTAATTATTTATTGATCGCTAATATTGAGAGCTTACCATTTTTTTTGTAGGCTCCAGTATCCATGAAATGCATATTTTTAATCATCTTGGGCTCATCGACAATAGTGTGCCCACAATAAACTTTTGTAATACCATCAATGGATTTACTGAGTATACTGGTCGATCTGATACGGCTCCATAAAGCAATTTCACGTACTTTTTTATCACCAGTTTTTAATCTGGACACGAAGCTTCCCCAGTTCATTCTGGATGGAACATCCGCATGTACGATTCCTACAACTCCGTTCTGGGTTTCTATTTCAATCACAACAGGTAGTTTATATAACGCACGTTGAAATTGGTATCGCATTTTTTGATCTGCTTGTAGCCACCACTCACCGCCATTATCAAGCATTAAACGCAGCATCTTTTCATCATTGAATGACTGTAAAAGCATATCTTCATGATTGCCTAGAACAGGGTGGAACCAGGGTTGGTCAAACCACTGGAGTGCTGCAGGAGAGTTAGCGCCCCGATCAACTAAATCACCGACAGAGAATACTCGATCAAATCGGGTGTTAAATTTTAGCGCGCGCAACCCCTCAACAAGTTGGACAAACTCACCGTGAATGTCGCCCACCACATAATCTGTTCCAATCAAATTTTTTTCGAAGCGTTTTATGGCCGGATTGTTATTCATCTTATTCCGTTACAATGTTTTTCGGTTGCATGAGGGAGTGTGATACCATTTCCCTCATATACTTAGTCTTAAAGGTATTATCGGTTACTTGTCTCAAGAAGTTATAAAGGTTTTGGTTTAATGAGAATGTCTGCAAAAACATTCATGGAGTGGACGGATAAACGAATCACTCTGCTAGGGATGTCGGGGGTAGGTAAAACACGCCTGTCAAGTAAACTGCCTAATGACCACTGGTTTCATTTTTCAGGGGATTATCGCATTGGTACTAAGTATTTGGAAGAGCCTATATTAGATAATATTAAACGTCAGGCGATGGAAGTGCCTTTTTTGCGCGACTTGTTGCGCTCAGACTCTATCTATATTTGTAACAATATTACAGTTGAAAATCTTGCGCCAGTCTCTACATTTCTTGGTAAATTGGGTAATCCTGAAAAGGGTGGGCTGACTCTTGCTGAATTTAAACGTCGGCAGAAATTGCATCGGCAGGCAGAAATTTTTTCCATGCTGGATGTTCCTGATTTTATCTGTAAAGCCAAAGAGATTTATGGCTATGACTGCTTTTTGAATGACGCGGGAGGCAGTGTGTGTGAATTGGATAATGAAAGTGTTCTGGAATCATTGGCAGAAAATACACTTATTCTTTATCTCAGAACAGATAAAACATTAGAACACTTGCTAATTGAGCGCGCCAAAAAATCTCCGAAGCCACTCTATTATCGAGAAGCATTTCTGGATGAGCAACTTCCAGTGTATATGGAGCAGTATGGCTACATCCATGAAAGTGAAATTCCTCCTGATGAATTTGTAAACTGGATTTTTCCCAAACTGTTTCAATCACGACTGCCGCGCTACCAGAATATTGCCGACCGCTATGGTTACACCGTTGATGTTGCTGAGGTGGCTCAAGTGACAAGTGAGGCTGATTTTTTAGAAATGGTGGCTCAAACCATCGCACGTCAGGAATCAAAATAACATGGCTCTTGTTGCACATTCAGGGCTGCCAACCTATACACGGTTGCGTCAGGAAGGGCATCAAGTCATTTCATATGAAGTGGCTCAGCATCAAGACATTCGAGAGTTACATATCGGCTTTTTAAATATGATGCCAGATGCGGCATTAGAAGCGACTGAGCGCCAATTTTTTCGCCTAATTGGGTCATGTAATCAAATTGTACAATTCTATATTCATCCCTTTAGCATTGATGGTGTGCCACGAGGCGAAAAAGGGCGAGTGCATATTGATAAATATTATGAGAGCTTTTCCAAGATTCAAGAGCAAGGGCTGGATGCTTTAATTATCAGTGGTGCAAATGTCACGCAACCTAAATTGGAGCAGGAAGATTTTTGGGAGCCTTTAACCGAAGTCTTTAATTGGGCACAAAAAAATGTTGCTTCAATTCTTTGCTCTTGTCTGGCAACACATGCTTTAGTTCAGTATGAATATGGTATTCAACGTACTCGTTTACCCCAGAAGAAATGGGGTGTTTTTTCGCATAGGGTGATTGAGCGTTGGCATCCATTAGTCAGCAATATCAATACGCGGCTGAATCTTCCTCATTCACGTTACAATGAAATTTTCAGCGATGATTTTGAGAAAGCGGGGTTGCGTGTTCTGATTAAAAGTGATGACGCAGGTGTACATCTGGCGGTCAGTGAAGATTTTATTAGTGTAGTCTATCTTCAAGGGCACCCTGAGTACGATATGATCAGTCTGCTTAAAGAGTACAAAAGGGAGTGTGTGCTGTTTTTTTCAGGCATGCGGGAAGAGTACCCTGTTTATCCAGAAAATTATTTCACACCAGAGGCGAAGGATATTCTTGTGAGGTATGAAAATTTACTTGTCTCTGCAAAAAATAGTGGGCAAGTAGCACCTGAATTCCCTGAAGCAGAGATTATTCCATGCCTTGATAATACCTGGCGAGATTCAGCCAAAGCTGTAATCAATAACTGGTTAGGAAAGGTGTATCAAATTACAAATCAGGAACATCAAATTATCTTGAAAAATAATCAAGACTAAAGGGCGTTCACAGGTTATTATATTGAGCTGTCCGTGTAGAGAGCAAGGGTTATTGGCTGTGGCTAAAGTAACAATAAAAATCATAAAAATTTCTTTTACAGGGGTGTTGTGCGGGGTTGTTTTTGGTTGTACAACGGTCGCGGAAACGGGGCGTTCGCAGCTTCTTTTGGTCAGTCCGTCGCAAGAGATTCAGATGGGTTTGAGTGAGTTTGAAAAACAAAAGGCCTCAACACCGATTTCAAAAGATGCTGCAAAAAACAGTATGATTCAGGCGGTTGGAAAACGTATTTCCGCTGTCGCAGAGTTGCCAAATGCACAGTGGGAGTTTGTATTGTTTGATTCACCTGATGTGCCCAATGCCTACTGCTTGCCAGGTGGCAAAGTCGGTATTTACAGTGGCATATTACCTATCACTCTGAATGAGGTCGGCATGGCCACGGTGATTGCTCATGAAGTGGCTCATGCTGTGGCTCGTCATGGGGCAGAGCGTGTTTCTCAGGGGTTGGTGTTGCAATTGGGAGGGCAAATACTTCAAACAGCGATGCAAACGCAGTCTGCTGCAACGCAAGGGTTAATCATGAGTGCTTATGGCGTGAGTTCCAAAGTAGGGGTGGCATTGCCTCATTCACGTAAACAAGAGCTGGAAGCAGATCAGATGGGGCTGATTTATATGGCTAGAGCGGGTTATGATCCTCGTGAAGCGGTAAAGTTTTGGCAGCGTTTTCGTGATTTTAATTATAAAAATGGTCAGAGCCAACCTGAGTTTTTGAGCACACATCCACTGGATGAAAATCGCATATCACAAATTCAGTCGTTAATGCCACAAGCGATGGCAGAGTATGAAAAGTACAAATAATTTGTGAATTTATCTTACATTCCATGGCGAAGCAGAGAGTTATGCTTTTCCGACCCTACCAAAAAAAATCGAGCTATAAAACCAAATAAGTGCCAGAAGTGTGGTGGGAATGACTCCAAATGGTGATGTAATAATGGGAGCCAACCATTTGTCATAAAAATTGAGTATGGGGTGATGGATACTATGGGGCTCTATGTTTTTTTTTCGATTATTTTTACAGTCGAAAATAAAGGCAAGTTGCCATGCATTATCTGCGATATATTGGCCTGTTTTATACCAATAGATAGCCGCTTTTTTTAAGCCTTGTTCAAACGTTTTTTGGTGTGCAATGATAAAAAAGGGCTTGAGGTCGAGTCGCTTTGTATGGTTTTGGCTTTTATAAGCATTTGCAGCGGCACCAAAAAAACTTGTCATTCCTATGGTATCAAAATTACAAAGTAGGGCATTTAATATTTGGCGTGGTTTGAATCCTTCGCTTTCAAATCGTCGTGCAGATGTTTCTAGCGAGCCTGGGAGTGTAATCCAGTGGCCGGTTTTAAAAATGATCCGTGCAAGTCGGGCATCTTCCATATAAGGGAGGGTTTCGTTAAACCCTCCTGTTTTTTTAAAATAAGTGCGTGATAGCCACATGCCTTGATCACCATTGATGCAATCCAGGCGGTTGAGGCTGGTTTTCGCTTCAAAAAAATAATATGCGCCAATTGTAGTTGAAGATTCATGCTGAGTGCGTATGAACTTTAAAGGAAAGTGACCTGCGGTATTATTGGGGAAACTTTTTTTGCGGTGTTGCTTCATACAAACATATGCTCGCGCCAATAGGTCATTGTCTGTAATCACAGAGTCTGCATGAAGGAATAGCAACTCTTCTCCGTACGACTTATGCGCAGCCGCATTCATTTGGCGGGATCGACCACTTGGAGTTTTGATCGCTCGAAGTGGAAATGGAAAGGTTTGTTGTTTGCACCATTGCAATGTTTCATCATGGCTGCCGCCGTCTGCGACGACAACTTCAAATGTTATTCCTTTTTGCTTTGCGAGTGATTTAATTAAATAAGGTAACGTCTTTATCTCATTTAATGTTGGGATAATGATTGAAACTGTAAAAGTGCCTTGCTGTGAATTTAGGATGCTCAAATACCATATTGTTTTTGGTAGTTACAAATATTTTTCAAGGCTTGTTTCATTTCAGATTGGGCAGATAGATATTCAATCAGGTCGCTGAGATTAATAATATTGGCGACTTTGATGTTGAAGCTCTTTTCAACTTCCTGAATCGCTGAGGTGTCGCCTTGGCCGCGTTCCTGACGGTCCAGTGCGATGATCACACCAGCAGTTTGAGCATTTGCCGCACTAATAATATCAACAGATTCACGCACTGAAGTACCGGCTGAAATGACATCATCAATAATTAATACCTTTTTTGCGAGTGGTGCGCCCACAATTGTGCCCCCTTCACCATGGTTTTTGGCTTCTTTTCGGTTAAACGAATAAGCGATGTCTTTGTGGTGATAGTCTGCAAGTGCACAGGCTGTAGTGACCGCGAGAGGAATGCCTTTGTAGGCAGGGCCAAAAAGCTGGTCATAATCAATGTTTGAATCTTCAATAGCAGCAGCATAGTAACGACCTAAACGTGCGATGGCTGCTCCGCTGTCGAACAGGCCACTGTTGAAAAAGTAAGGGCTGATACGGCCAGACTTGAGTTCAAATTGACCAAAACAGAGCACTTTTGTGCTAATCGCAAAATCAATGAACTCTTTTTTGTAATCTTGCATGAGGGTAGCTTGTTTCCTGAACTTGGTAATCAATTAAGTCGTATTTTATCGCATTTATTAATGCTCTTTGTGTTCTTTTTCGATTTTCACCTCTTTTTTCAACTCTTTCAAGCGGTTTTCGATACGAAGGCGTTGATAGATATCAGCTGTTGAGGTGAGTTTGAATGCGATTTCAAGGTGTCTGATTGATTCTAGGGTCTCTCCACTCAGGTGAAAAAAAGTTGCGAGTGATTGGTGAGCCTCTGTTAAAAGTCCAGTTTCGCTTTCAGCGCGTGCAAGTAATTTATAAATGAGAGGGTCGTTGGGGTGTCGTTTTGCGTGTTCGTATAAAATTTTGCGTGCTTGTTTACTTTGGCCTGATTGCAGTAGCACCTTGCTATAATAAATAGTCAGAGGGTGGTTGTGAGGAGAAAAATCAAGAGCTGTTTTGTATATTTGAAGTGCTTTGTTGGTTTTCTTTTCTATATTCTCGGTCTGTGCAAGTGCTATGAGGTAACTGATGCGATGCGGCTCTTTTTCTATTAATTTTTTGAGTTCGGCACGCGAATCAGTGTATTGACCATTAGACCGTAGTGCCAGGGCGTACCCATAGTGATTTTCATCTGTTGGTTTCTCTTTTAGCGCTGCCTGGAAGTAGTCGATTGCTTGTTTGGGGTCAGCATGAGTCACGATATAGAGTTTGTTGCGCATCGTAGCGTACATGTGGCTCTTGTTTTTAGTTATTTTAGGGTATTGCACTGCGCGGTTACGTGAATCTGTAATACGATCAAGTGTGACTGGGTGTGTCTGCAGGAATGCTGGCGCACTGTTTTCGTAATAACGGCTGGCTTGATGCAGTCGTTCAAAAAATAGAGGCATACTGCGTGGATCAAATCCCGCGCGTGCCAATAGAGGCATCCCGACACGGTCGGCCTCTTTTTCATGCACTCGAGTAAAATTTATCTGTGCTTGTGCCTGGCCCGCGATGGTGGACATTAATACGGCTTGGCTTGCTTGGCCATCCTGGCTGCTAAGCGCAATCGCTGCAATAATGGCAGCGACAGTAGCAAGGTTCATTTGGCCTCTTTTTTCCAAAGATCGTATTAGGTGACGCTGCGTGATGTGAGCAATTTCATGCGCGAGTACTGCGGCAAGCTCACTTTCAGATTGTGTGGCTAATAATAATCCTGAATTGATTCCTATGTAACCGCCAGGGGCGGCAAAGGCATTAATGCTGGGATCTTCGATGATGAAGAACGTATATTTTTCTGTGGGAGAATCACTGTTTGCAACCAACTGATAACCGAGCATGTTAATATATTCGCTGATTTCTGGATCATCAATTATTTTGATTGAACGGCGTAAATGGCGCATAAATGACTCCCCGATTTTACGTTCTTCCTGGGGTGTCATGATATTATTTGCACTCAATCCAATATCGGGTAGGTCAATGGAGTTTGCATAGGCTGTATTCTGCGAGCAAAAAATAACAAGTAGCAGGTAAAGTATCCATTGTGTTTTGTAGGCTATTAAAGGCAAAATAATAGGTTCCATGGTGTTCGGCAAGTTTAAAGTGAGTATGATAGACTTCGGCGCTAAAATTATTATGATGTGTGAAATTATTAAATTCTACATTTTCCTCTTAATTAATTGACATAAGACAATGGAAAAACAAGAAAGTTATACATACGAAGAATTATTGCAATGTGGACGAGGTGAGATTTTTGGTCCTGGCAACGCACTATTGCCTGCGCCTCCTATGTTGATGCTTGATCGCATTATTAAGGTCTCGGAAAGTGGCGGTGAGCATGGTAAAGGTGAGTTGATAGCAGAGCTCGATATAAAGCCAGACTTATGGTTTTTTGATTGTCATTTTCCCGGAGATCCTGTCATGCCAGGATGTTTAGGATTGGATGCAATGTGGCAGCTGGTCGGTTTCTACCTCGGTTGGAAAGGGGGTCTTGGACGTGGGCGCGCTTTGGGTTCGGGTGAAGTGAAATTTACTGGGCAGGTGAAACCCGAGAATAAATTAGTGACCTATAAAATTAACATAAAGCGTGTAATTATGCGCAGATTGGTTATGGGCGTCGCTGATGCTGAAATGGAAGTGGATGGAAGTGTGATTTATACTGCAAAAGATCTTCGTGTAGGTCTGTTTACGTCTACAGAATAAAAAGTCTAAATTTAAGAGGAATTCCTAGTGAAGCGCGTAGTAATTACCGGTTTAGGTGTTGTTTCTAGTATTGGCAATAATAAACAAGAGGTGACAGAGTCGCTGAAAGCGGGGCGTTCTGGTATTGAATTTTGCCAGGAATATGCTGATCTGGGTTTTCGTTCTCATGTTCATGGTTCATTGAATTGTGACACGAAAGCTTTAATTGATCGTAAAATACTACGCTTTATGGGGGATGCTGCTGCGTATAACTACATTGCTATGCGGCAGGCTATCGAAGATGCTGGGTTGTCTGAAGAGCAGGTTTCAAATCCGCGTACGGGCTTGATCATGGGTTCTGGTGGTGCTTCTCACGCCAATATTGTTGCAGCCGCCGATATCCTGCGTAGTAAGGGTGTTCGTCGCATTGGCCCCTACATGGTAACTAAAACCATGGGTAGCACTACTTCAGCCACTCTGGCCACAGCCTTTAAAATCAAGGGCGTAAATTACTCCATTAGTTCGGCCTGCTCTACCAGCGCCCATTGTATTGGCAATGCGATGGAGCAGATCCAACTTGGCAAGCAAGACTTGGTTTTTGCCGGAGGCGGTGAAGAGTTGGGCTGGGAAGGCTCCATGATGTTCGATGCTATGGGGGCACTCTCTTCCAAGTATAATGATAATCCTGAATCAGCCTCACGTGCCTATGATGCTGATCGTGATGGCTTTGTTATTTCTGGTGGCGGTGGTACTTTGGTGGTTGAGGAGCTTGAGCACGCTAAGCGTCGTGGCGCTAAAATATATGCAGAATTAGTCGGCTATGGTGCGACTTCTGATGGCTACGATATGGTGCAACCTTCGGGCGAAGGGGCGGTGCGCTGCATGGCACAAGCACTGGCTACTGTTGACGGTTCGATTGACTACATTAATGCCCACGGTACAAGTACGCCTGCAGGTGATATCCGAGAGCTGGAGGCTATTAAAGCACAATTTGGCGATAAAACACCTGCGGTTTCTTCCACAAAATCTTTGACAGGTCACTCCTTGGGTGCGGCAGGTGTCAATGAAGCCATCTATAGTTTATTGATGATGGAGAATAATTTTATTGCGGCTTCAGCTAACATCAAAAACCTGGATGAAGGAGCAGCAGGTATTAATGTGGTACGGGTGCGTATCAATAATGCAAATTTAAATACGGTATTGTCAAACAGCTTTGGTTTCGGTGGAACCAATGCAAGTTTGGTGTTTCAGCGCTATAAAGATTAATTATATTATTTTATGCGGCTTCGGCTTCTGTCTATTTTATCTGATGGCTCTTTTCACTCGGGTGAGGCATTGGGTGAAGCTTTAGGTATAAGTCGCGCTGCGGTATGGAAACATTTAAAAATACTGACTCAGTGTTGGGGGGTTCATTTTTATGCTGTGCCAGGGAAGGGTTATCGTCTTGAGAACCCTATAGAATTATTAGACCAAAAGCGTATTATGGTTGGGGTTTGCCCTGACTTACGCCTTTTCCTTTCTTCTGTTGAAATACATTCTGAAATTGATTCCACAAATAGCTACTTAATGTTGCAGGTGCAGCAAGAGTCCATTGAAAGTGGTTCGGTTTGCTTGGCTGAATTTCAAAGTGCGGGTCGAGGTCGGCGTGGTCGTCAATGGATATCACCGTTTGCATCTAATCTATACTTATCTTTGTATTGGCAGTTTTCACTCAGTCCGGTACAGTTGGGTGGTCTAAGTTTAGCCATTGCTGTCGCTGTGGCTGATGCTTTGCGGTCAGTCGGGTTGAAAGGTATTTCGGTTAAGTGGCCCAATGATATTTTATGGAAAGAGAGGAAGTTAGCCGGTATATTATTGGAAGTCACAGGAGAGGTGGTTGGTGTCAGCGATGTTGTGATTGGGGTGGGTCTGAATATACGGATGCCTGAACATTCTGCGGATGAAATAGATCAAGCATGGGTTGATCTGGAAACAGCTCTGGGTAAAACGGTGTCACGTAATCAACTTGCTTCGATTTTATTAGAAAAATTGATAGAAACGGTTTTGTTGTATCAAAGCTCTGGTTTGTCATCTTTTTTGGAGCGTTGGAGATCTATGGATATGATGAATGGCTCTGCAGCTGTGTTGAATATATATGACAAGAATATTTATGGTATATCACGAGGTGTGGATGAGACGGGCGCATTAGTCTTTGAATCAGAGGGTAAAACTGGTTTTTATCAAAGTGGTGAAGTGAGTTTAAGAACTTGTTGATTGGTCTCTAGAGGTTATATGAAGCGGTTATTTTTAGTTTTATTAGTGATAAATGTGCTGTTTTTTTTGTGGTGGCAACTTGGTACTTCTGATGATCAGGTGATGAGACAGTCTCAGACTATCAGTGATAGCACTCAAAGCTTGGTGCTTTTGAGTGAAGCAGATAAAGCCAAGGCCAGTCAGCAAGGTGAAATCAATCAAGAGAGTAGTAAAAGCAGTGAAACGGCCTCAGACACAATCACTTCAAAAATAAAAGAGGTTGTTATTTATTCTGATACTTCCCTGCCTGTTAATAATGATGTATTGGTCGCTGATCAAAATATGTGTTACAAACTGGGGCCTTTTGCAGAGAAAAATAAAGCAAAAAAAGTGATGAATGAATTGATGTACTTGGGAATTAAAGTGAATCAACGTACTATTAGTGAGCCTGTTCATATCGGTTACCGCGTATATATTCCACCTTTGCCTTCTAAAGCAGAAGCGCGTGAGATGTTGCAAGGGCTAAAAATGCAAAATATCAATGATAGCGCTATTATTCGTCAAGGCGAATATGAAAATGCCATTTCTCTCGGGGTGTTTTCAATACAGAGTGGTGCAAAGAGGCATCAGAAAGCGATGACTCAAAAGGGGTTCAGTGTGAAAATAGCAGATCGTTACCGTGATAGCGATCAATACTGGCTCAATGCTTATGATATCGATAAAACAGATCGTTTGTCACCTGAATGGGCACGCCTCTTTAAAAAATCCCCAGAAATTAAAAAACAAGTCATAAACTGTAAATAAAGTATTGCTTTTAAGATAGAGAGCAAATAGAATGCGCATTCTCTTCGGGGAAGCTTAAATAAGCTGGCGTAGCTCAGTTGGTAGAGCAGCTGATTTGTAATCAGCCGGTCGTAAGTTCGATTCTTATCGCCAGCTCCATTTTTTTGCATGTAAATGTTTGATGCCGAGGTGGCGGAACTGGTAGACGCGCCGGATTCAAAATCCGGTTCCCACGCGGGAGTGAGAGTTCGATTCTCTCTCTCGGCACCATTAATATTATAAAGAGACACAGACCAATCCCCTTTCAAAATATGTTAAAATTTCAGTTACACTCTCTATTGATATTGTTGAAAGAAATCATTATATAGCACAAATCAAAATATAATAATACCTAAATCCCGTATCCACCCAGGGCAATCGGGCTTAAATTTACAAACTATCAATGAGTTATGAGCTTGACATTTACAATAAACCAGAACTTATATCAAGTTTTGGAGAATTATGGTCAGAATTAGTTGGAAATATAACCAAATGCAGACATTATTTCATGCCTCAACATGTAACTCATTGATTTTAAATTTATTTAACCCCGATTGCCCTGCGTATCCACCCTCCCAGCCAGAAGGCTACAAACACCTTGAGTTGTGAATATCTTATCCTGCGCCCACTTGCAATAATAATTTCCTAATACGCTCCACATCCGTTTTAACGTACATTCTGGTTGTTCGAATATCTGTGTGCCCTAAAAGAGGGTCTATGCCAGATCGAGTGGAGAGGAGAATTTCAGTTTTCCACATAAAAAGTAGATCATATTAATGAAGTTTTCAATATTTCGATAGCCTCTAGCCCTCCTTTTGGCTGCCTGAATCTTGCTGTT